>NZ_JADBTF010000306.1:0-26712 GCF_020246295.1 Microcystis sp. M090S1
GAAGCCTTGGAAGCTTTTCGGACAGCGATGTCTTTCCGTTTCTTTGAGTGGCTGACCGAGAATCGGGATGTGTTTGCCGCTTACAAAGCCAGTTTAGGCTTTGTTTGGGCTTGAAATTTGTTTAAGTCCCAATAGATGATTTTAGCATTGGGAAATAATTCTACAAAGGGAGCATCTCATTTATGCAAGTGAGTAATTATACTTATCCATAAAACTGTTTTCTAGCAAGGCTTTCAAAATAGCTTGACATAAAAACCTGATTTAGGGGTTACAAAGGTGAGATGCTCCCTTTACAAATTACAAAGAGCGTGATGGACTACTCTACTTACCAGATTTTGTCCCCCCCTGAACGGTTACTAAAAATCATCCATTTTTGAGAGTAGATCATCCATTGTATAAACGGGGAACTCTGCCTAAACTGAAACTAAAGGTAATCAAACAATTCTTCGTTCATTCTTTAAGAACTATTCGTTGTTGCTACAGACTGCTATATTATTGATTGGAGAACACACCTACAATGTCTGCTCAATCCTCAACCTCTACCCTAACTGCTTTACAAAAAACACCGATCGCTATTATTGGAATGTCGGCCTTATTTGCTCAAGCCAAGAATTTACAAGAATATTGGCAAAATATTCTCGGTAAAGTGAATGGAATCACTGAAGTGCCAGAAAGCGCCTGGAATTTAGAAGATTACTATGATCCAGACCCGAAAGCACCTGATAAGACCTATGGTAAATGGGGGGGCTTTTTGCCTAAAATTGATTTTGACCCTTTAGAATTTGGTCTGCCACCTGATACGTTAGAAGCTTTAGATTCGGCTCATTTACTTGGTTTAGTGATGGCTAAACAAGCTTTAGAAGATGCGGGTTATGGCCAAGGAAAAGAGTTTAATCGGGAAACAACAGGGGTTATTTTAGGAGGAAGCGGCCTCTGGAAAAGCATTACTCCCTTAACCAGTCGTCTGCAATATCCTCTCTGGAAGAAAATTTGCCAAAAAAGTGGTTTATCTCAAGAACAAACCGACAAAATTATCGAAAATATGAAGGCGGCCTATGTGCCTTGGCAAGAAAATTCTTTCCCGGGTATGTTACCAAACGTCGTAGCAGGTCGTATTACTAATCGCTTTGATTTGGGAGGAACTAATTGTGTGGTGGATGCAGCCTGTGCGAGTTCCTTAAGTGCTTTAAAAATGGCGATCAGTGAATTAATCGAAGGCCGTTGTGACATGATACTTACAGGGGGCTTTGACACGGATAATTCCATCCTTAATTATATGTGTTTTAGCAAAACTCCGGCTTTTTCTAAGAAAGATTGTCTCAATCCCTTTGATGCTACCTCCGATGGCATGATGGTAGGGGAAGGATTGGGAATGCTGGTGATTAAACGGCTTGAGGATGCAGAACGAGACGGCGATCGCATCTATGCAGTGATTAAAGGCATCGGGACTGCTAGTGATGGTCGTTTTAAAAGTATCTATGCACCGCGTCCTGAAGGTCAAGTTAGAGCCTTACGGCGCGCCTATCAAGAGGCGGGATTTTCTCCCGCTACCTTGGGGTTAGTTGAAGCCCATGGTACTGGAACACCAGCAGGAGATTTTTGTGAATTTACAGCCCTGAATGAGGTTTTTAGCGAAAATAACGCAGAAAAGCAAACGATTGCTCTGGGTAGTGTCAAATCTCAAATTGGTCATACCAAGGCGGCGGCGGGTGCTGCAAGTTTAATTAAAACGACTTTGGCCTTACATCATAAAATTCTTCCTGCTACCATTAACATTACCGAACCCAACCCTAAATTTAAGATTGAAGACTCGCCTTTTTATCTCAACACCGAAACCCGTCCTTGGTTGCCCAAAGGAAAGACACCGAGACGGGCCGGGGTTAGTTCCTTTGGCTTTGGGGGAACAGATTATCATGTGGTGTTAGAAGAATATACGCCCAAATTACCCCAAGGAGAAAATCGAATTCATCACCGTCCCCAATCAATTTTACTCTGGGGTCAAAATCCTGAAGAATTAAGGCAAATTTGTCAAAAAGCTCTAGAACAGTTGCAATCTCCCCAAGGGTCACAAGTTTATATTGAACTACAAAATCAAAGCAAATCGGCTCAACTTCCCTTAAAGGTTGCTAGAGTGGGCTTTGTCGCGACTTCCTTGGCGGAAGCTATTAAATTACTGCAAGCAGCCGTTAAACAGTTGCAAAAACAGCCTCAAGCAGACGCATGGGAACATCCCCAAGGTATTTATTACCGTAAGACGGGGTTATTACTTGAGGGAAAAGTCGTAGCACTGTTCCCCGGCCAAGGTTCTCAATACCTGAATATGGGTCGAGAAATTGCCCTAAATTTCCCAGAAATCCAAACCGCTTATCAAAAATTGGATACATTGAGAGCTAAAGCGGGTTTAACGCCCCTTTCAGCAGGAGTATTTCCGATTCCTACCTTTAACGAGGTGGACGAAAAACGGCAAACCTCTTTACTGCAACGGACGGAAAATGCTCAACCTGCGATCGGGGCTTTCAGTGTAGGACTGTATAAAACGTTGCAAAAGACGGGATTTAAGCCAAATTTTGTGGCCGGTCACAGTTTTGGGGAATTAACCGCACTCTGGTCCGCGGGCGTTTTCACAGACGACGATTATTATTACTTGATCCAAGCTAGAGGCCAGGCCATGGCCGCACCGAAAGGAGCCACCCCTCAAGGGGCCATGTTAGCGGTGACTGGGAAAGTATCTCAGATAGCGCAATGGGTTGAAGGAATGGCCAATGTGCAGATTGCTAACTATAATGCACCTGAACAGGTGGTATTATCGGGATTAGCCTCAGAAATTGCCACTATTGAGAAGATTTTAAGCTCTCAAGGCTATCAGGTTACGCCTTTACCCGTGTCTGCTGCTTTTCATACTTCTTTAGTACGTCATGCTAGTCAACCCTTTGGGAAAGCGTTGGATCAAGTGACGTTTCATGCGCCCCAACTTCCGGTTTATGCTAATGTGACGGCGGCCCCTTATCCCAAAGATTTATCAGGGATGCGTCAGCTTTTAGAAGCTCAGTTGTTGAATTCGGTTCAGTTTGTCCAACAAATTGAAAATATTTATGCTCAAGGCGGATATTGCTTTGTGGAAATTGGACCGCGCCAAATTCTCACTAACTTAGTTAAACAGATATTAGGCGATCGCCCTCATCTGGCCATTGCGCTCAACCCCAGTCGGCAAAAGGACAGTGATATTCAACTGTCACAAGGAGTAATGCAGCTTCGAGTTTTAGGTTTACCGTTAAACGATCTGGAAAATGCAGCTTTGACGGTGAAGACTTCCTCAAGCAAACGCAAAGGTATGACCCTTAAGCTGAATGCAACCAACTACATCAGCGATAAAACCAAAGCTTTGATCGGAGCTGCATTACAACCTGATTCACCTGCGGAAATAGAACCGTCAGTTGATTCCCAAACGGTTGAATCTAAGTGTGAGGAAGTGAAAGGGTCGGAAAACGAGGAAATTTTAGCCTCTATTCCTTCCGTCAACCCTTATCCTTCTGATTCTCAGCCTCTTTCAGAGGAAATTCCAACACTCAATTTATCTATTGTTTCTCAAGATCAAACTGTAACCATGACTATGAACAACGCTATTTCTAACAACATCAACCCTATTTTACAAGCATTCTACCAATATCAACAGAGTCTTGCCAAGGTTCACGAAGAGTACATTAAACATCAATCCCAGAGTTTTCAATCAGTGTTGCAGTTATTCAAACAAAAAGAGATGACAGTAGTTGCTCAAATTGACGAACTCTCTACTCCTGCTGCTTCTTCGGAGAATTCAAAATTTGATCGGCCAAATTCAGAGGTTTCCTCTGTTAGTTTTCCTGATCCTACCCCTTTTAAGTCTGAACCTCAGCCCTTACGAACTCTAGAACCTCAACCTTTAAACATTGCACCTCAACCCTTACCGACTCCCGAACCTGAACCCGTTCACATTTCCCCCATTGTCAACTATTTAGAACCTCGTCAACCCATTGCACCCATCTCTACACCTGAACCTGTGTCAGGAGTGAGCGAACCTTCTTTAGACTCCATTCAAGATGATGCACTGAGTCAAGCCTTATTAGAGGTTGTCAGTGAAAAAACAGGCTATCCTACGGAAATGTTGGCATTAGAAATGGATTTAGAGGCAGATTTAGGCATTGACTCGATCAAACGGGTAGAAATCATGGGAAGTCTGCAAGAAGCTTTCTCTGGGTTGCCCAAACTTAGCCCTGAAGCGTTAGCAGAAAAACGTACCCTAGCCCACATTGTTCAGTACTTGAGGGAGAAAATGATGGTGACAGAAAAAAAAATAGCTTAGTTGTTACCTCTACCCAGTCTAACCATCGAAAACACGGTGATATTGGACGTTATCAAATGAAACTGAAGCCCCTTGCTGCACCAGATTATTGGGATTTTCCCTCAACCCCTGATCAAACCTGTTTGGTGACCGATGATGGTTCATCTACTACTGCCCAAGTTGCTCAAAGTTTGCTAAACCAAGGCTGGCAAGTTGTGGTTCTCAGTTTCCCTCAATTCCTTATTCCTGTGCGTTCTTCTCTTCCTGCGGGGGTTCGACATTTTGTTCTCAATCATTTAAGTGAAGAACATTTACAAGCACAATTGGGAGATATATTTAAAACTTGTGGACTGATCGGCACATTTATTCATTTACATCCTCTCTCTCAGGGTTTTAATCAAGATCAAGAGACTTCAATTAACACCGATCAAGCGATTGTTAAACAAGTGTTTTTACTAGCCAAACATCTTAAATCTTCTCTGACGCAAGCGGCCAGTCAAGGACGCAGTTGTTTTCTCAGCTTAACCCGTTTAGATGGAGAATTTGGTCTCAGTGGAAAACGAGAATTTAGCCCTATTAGTGGCGGTTTATTTGGCTTAACGAAAACCTTAAATCTAGAGTGGGAATCGGTCTTCTGTCGCGCTCTAGATATTAGTCCCGACTTAGATGAAATGACAACGGCTCAAATTGTTTTAGCTGAATTACATGATCCTAATAGCTTAATTCAAGAGGTAGGTTATACTCCAAAAGGTCGAATGACTTTGACTTGTGAATTAGCTTCTTTTAGCAGTAAATAGGCAAAAGTTAATAGTTAGAATAAAATTAGCTGGGCGCAAGGCTTGCGCCCCTACATAATTATAGTTATTTAGATGAATTGCGGTCTAAATTTCGATTTTTAGCTAGTCTCTACTAACTATCAACTATCAACTAACAACTAACACGGTATTTTCCCCATGATTAATGATACTCAACTTAATTCATCTTCTGTAGTTATTGTCAGTGGTGGTGGCCGAGGAATTACGGCTCAATGCGTTATCTATTTGGCGCAACAATATCATTGTAAATTTATTTTATTAGGTCGTTCGCAAATTTTAGATCCTGAACCTGAATGGAGTCTTTCTTGTCAAGATGAGTCTGAGTTAAAGAAGCAAATTATGCAACATTTAACAACTCAAAATGAAAAACCAACTCCGAAAAAAGTTCAAGCACTGTATCAACAACTCTGTCAAAGTCGTGAAATTAAGCAAACCTTATCAGAGATTGAAAAAGTAGGAGGAAAAGCCGAGTATTGCAGTGTTAATGTTACCGATTCACAGCAACTAAAAGCAACTTTAAGACCGATTATTCAACGTTGGGGACAGATTACGGGCATTATTCATGGTGCGGGAACGTTAGCCGATAAATTAATTGAAAACAAAACTGAACAGGATTTTGATAAGGTTTATACTGTCAAAATTGATGGGTTAAATAGTTTATTAGGTTCGGTAGAAGTTAACCGATTAAAATTTATTGCTTTATTTTCTTCTTTTGTTTCATTTTATGGCAATGTCGGTCAATCTGACTATTCTTTAGCTAACGAAATTTTGAACAAATATGCTTATTTACTTCAACAAAAATATCCTAACTGTCATGTTGTTTCTATTGGGTGGGGTCCTTGGGATGGAGGAATGGTGACACCACAGCTTAAACAGTTATTTGAGCAGCAAAATATTAAGGTCATTCCTCAACAAACAGGGGCGCAAATGTTAGCAGAAGAATTAACCCAAACTCAAGCTAAAACCCCTCAAATTATTGTCATGAGTAACCCTATTTCTCCTTCTCCTAAACTGGTTACACCGCAAAAGCATAGTTACCGTTTATATCGTCGGTTGACGTTACGAGGAAACCCTTTCGTTTATGATCATGTCATTGGGGGAAATGCAGTTTTACCCGCGATGTGTGCGTTAGCATGGATCACTAATAGTTGCGAACAACTTTATAAAGGATATCATTTTTTAAGTTGTCATAACTATCAAGTGCTTAAAGGAGTTGTCTTTGATAAAAGTTTAGCTAATTTGTATTGTTTGGATCTGACTGAAGTTGAGAAAACAGAAGATGAAATTAAATTTGAAGCCTTAATTTGGAGTGAAACCGCTAAAGGAATTCCCCTTTATCATTATCGGGCGATTATTAATATTACTAAACAAGTAATAGCTGAGAGAAAACTTGACGAAAGTATTCAGCCTGTTAAGGAACCTTCCCTTAATTTCCAACCCTATCAAGAAGGAGTTCTGTTTCATCAGCCCAGATTTCAAGGAATTAAGAAAATCTTAGAAATTAATAAAAACGAACTTCTTTTTAACTGTTACTTACCTCCAATTTCTACACAAGATCAAGGACAGTTTAGCGTTCAATCCTTTAATTCTTATACGGCTGATCTCTTGTTTCAATGTCTTTTAGTTTGGGTCAGAAAACACTACAATTCGGGTAGTTTACCCCTAAAACTAAATGAGCTTAAGCAGTTTAGTTCCCTCCCTTTTAATCAAGAATTTTGGATCAAATTATCCATTAATGAACATAGTGATACTAAGGTAATTGCTAATGCACTATCTTATCATTCTCAAGGTAAAATTTATTTAGAAGCAACTAATATGGAGGTTACTTTGAGTTCTTGTCTTAATGTTTTGTTTCTTAATAATACGGTGAATTCATCGAATACTGTTTGCTTGTAATTTTTTCTCAATTGATACCCTATTTACATTTTCACAGGAGATATTATGAAACCGTCCAAATTAGCGATCGCTGGCTTAAGTGGCTTCTTTAATCAACTGTTAACCAGTCAACAACTATCAGCTTTAATTTATCAAGGAAACTCCCTTGATTATTCTCACAAACCGATTAGTGATCATTCTTGGTCTATCTTATCAAAGATGTCTGATCAAGGGTTAAAAGATTGTACTTGTAAGATAGGAAAAAAAGTCGCTTTAATTACTGCTAATAATATTAGCAACAATCAAGAAACTGAGCTTAAAAATATTAGTTATCAATTGGAAAGATTATGGAATTGTTCCATTGTTCCCTTTCAATTAACCCAAGGATCTGATTCTTTATTAAAGTCTCTTGAATTAGCCCAAATTCTCTTAACTGCCAAAGAAGTTGATACAGTCATTATTAGTGCGCTTAATACGGATTCTGAGTCTATTATTGGCGGAGCTTTAATCCTCAAAGATTATGAAACAATCCACAACAATAATAGTACGCTTGTTTACGGGATTATTGATAGCTTTAGTAAAATAGTTAACCCCTTATCTTCTCCATCAGTTGCGATTAAACAAAGTTGTCAGCAAGCATTTGAAAATGCTAAGATTCACCCCTCAGATATTGGTTATTTAGCTGTTTCCTCAACAGAGATAGATCAAGGGTTATTAGAGGCTTATTATGCTAATCATAATAACCTAACTTGTGCAGTCGGAATAGTCCAAGAGAATAATAATAACTTAGGGATAACTGAGGATTTAATTAGCTTAATTAAAACAGCACTTTGCTTAAAAAATCGTTATCTTCCTGCTGCCGATCAACTGTTAACTTCTAATCTTACTCAAGAATGGCAAAATAGTCCTTTTTATCTACCTGATGTATCACTTCCTTGGTTTCTTGAAAAAGGACAAGAAAAACGCTATGCTGCGCTTAATTTAGTCACTCAAAACAATACTTATAGTCATTTAATTTTATCAGAAGCAACTCCTCAAAGTACAGCCAATAATGGCTATTTACCCTATGGGTCATTTTATCTATTTCCCCTCGCTGGAAATGATAGTTTATCTCTACAAAGTCAGCTTGATAACTTAACCGAGAGTATTGAAAACAGTTTCTCCTTACCCCATCTGGCCAAAGAGAATTTTATTCAGTTTCAACAGAATTCTCAATCTCCTTATGTTGTAGCAATTGTTGGGAATAACAAAGAAGCTTTACAAAAGGAAATTAAACAGGCTAAAAAAGGAATTGATAAAGCCTTTCATACAGGAAAGCCTTGGAAAAGTCCCCAAGGAAGTTATTTTACCCCTAAACGGTTAGGAAAAGTGGGTAAAGTCGCTTTTGTTTATCCGGGTGCTTTTAGCTCCTATTTAGGAATGGGAAGAAATCTTTTTCAATTATTCCCTAGATTATGGGAGAGAGCAGAGAGTTTAATTAGTGATCCTGCTACCTTTTTTCAAGCAAACTCTCTTTATCCTCGCCGTCAATCTCCCCTTTCTAAACAAGACTTAGAAACCCTAGAAACTCAATTCATTGCTAACCCTTTATCTCTCTTAGAAACGGGAACAGGTTTTGCGGTTTTATTCACCGAAATTATGCAGAAATATTTCAAGATTAAACCTGATGCTGCCTTCGGTTATAGCATGGGAGAAAGTACCATGATGTATTCATTAGGAGTGTGGCCAAATGCGGATCAAGGAAGTCAATTTGTTCATTCTTCTCCCCTATTTCATACCCGTTTAATGGGAGCTAAACAAGCCGTTGCAGAATATTGGGGTCAACCGATAGATGAAAATTCATGGAGTAGTTATGTTTTAATGGCTACAGCTGAAGCAGTTCAAGAATGTTTAAAAACAGAAAGTAAGGTTTATTTAACCCATATTAATACCCCTCAAGAAGTTGCGATCGCAGGAGATTCTCAAGGTTGTTTACGGGTGATTGAAAAATTACAATGTGATCGGTTTCGTTCGCCTTCTGATATGGTTTTACATTGTGAAGTTATGCAATCAGAATACAATGAGTTTCTTAAGCTAAATACGGTGACAATGGGAACAGCACCTGATACTATTTTTTATTCCTCTTCTCATTATGATTCTCTGACCTTAGAACAAGAGAAAATTGGTGATCATTTAAGTCAAGGAATGTGTAAAATGTTAGATTTTCCTCGCTTAATTGAACGCACTTATCAAGACGGAGTGAAAATCTTTCTAGAATTAGGATCAGGAGGAAGTTGTTCTCGTTGGATATCAGAAACTCTTGGTCAAAAAGAGCATCTTGCATTGTGTATTAATCGTCGAGGTGCTGATGATTTAGCGACCATTATTAAGATGTTAGCACAATTAGTCAGTCATGGGGTAGAACTAGACTTATCCCCTCTTTATTTAACAGATGAAGCAGAAACCTTAGAGGCGATTTTTAAGACAGTGTTAACCACAGCACCCAAAGCTAATATTGAACCCCAAACTGAGCAACAAAATTCAATTATTCGAGAAAATACTGCTTCTCAAAAAGTCGCTGTTTTAGTCGCTTCTTCTACTCAACTTCTTTCCCAAGTTCCAACCATTTCTACGGTTGATCATTCAAGAACAAGCGTTATTTCTTCTCATCCTAAAACCGTTAAACCTTGTTTATTTGATCAACCTGAGATCCTCGAATTTATTGAAGGTAAAGTCTCTAAGATTTTTGGTCAAGAATATGAACCCATTGATCATTATACCCAACGAGTCAGAATGCCGTCTCCTCCCTTTTTGTTTGTCAGTCGGGTGACTCAATTAGAAGGAAAATTAGGTGATTATAAATCAGGTTTCATCGAAACAGAATATGATGTACCAGAAGATGCTTGGTATGCGGTTGATGGTCAATTAACGGTAGGAATTTGTCAAGAAGCCGGCCACGGACTCCTGATGCTATTAAGTTATATCGGGACAGATTTTGAAAATCAAGGAAAACGCTCTTTCCGTTTATTAGATTTATCTGCAACCTTCTTATTTGAACAACCCGAAAACGTTAAGTTGTTACGGTGTCGAGTTAAGATCACATCTTCGGTTAAAACTGATGATAGCTTATTAATTTTCTTCCAAGGAGAGGTGTTAATTGGGGATCAAGTTTGGATGAAATTTCATGACGGTTGTGCTGGACTCTTTTCTGATGAAGAATTAGAAAAAGGACAGGGAATTGTGCTAAAAGAGGCTGAAGAAAAAAAACGAAACTTGATTAAAAAACAACAGTTTACTCCTCTTTTAACCTGTTCTAAGTCATCCTTTAAAAAGGAAGAACTTCTTAATCTAAGTCGAGGAGATATTGAGGCTTGTTTAGGGAAAAACTATCAACAAAATGGCTTAAACTCTTCCCTCAGATTACCACCCGAAAAACTCTTAATGTTAGAGAAAGTGATGATGGTAAATCCTCAAGGAGGAATAGCTGGACTAGGGTTAGCAGTGGGAGCAAAACAGATCACCCCTGAGGACTGGTATTATTCTTGTCATTTTAAAAATGACCCCACTTTACCGGGGAATTTAATGATTGAAGGAAGTATCCAACTGGTGCAATTTTATTGTTTATGGTTAGGGTTACAAACTCACAGGAAAGATGCTCGTTTTCAGGTGATTCCTAATCAAACCCAAGCAGCCCGTTTTCGGGGACAAGTGACTCCCCAACATGGAACTTTAATGTATCAAATGGAGGTGTTAGAAATTGGACTTTCTCCTCAACCTTATCTTGTGGCTAATGTGGATGTTATTTTTGGCGGAAAAACCATTGCTACTATTAAAAATATTGGTGTTCAACTGGTAGAAAAAACAGCTACCATTCCCAGTATTTTCCAACCCATTGAGTCAGTAACATTCCCCCATATTTCCCAATTATCAAAACAGTCATCGGTTTTATTTAATGAAAACCAATTAAAAACCTTTGCTAAAGGATCAGTGGCTGCTTGTTTGGGATCAGAATTCGATATTTATGAAAATCGTCAATCGGTTCGTTTACCTAATGGGGAGTTTCAGTTAGTCAGTCGGGTATTAGACATCGAAGGTAAGCGTCATGAATTGCAAAAACCATCGGAAATTATTACCGAATTTGATGTCAAAGAAAATGCTTGGTTTTATAACCATAATGCCTATCCCACTTTACCTTACTGTACCTATATCGAAATTGCAGGTCAACCTTGTATTTTCTTAGGGGTTTATATGGGAGCAACTTTATTATTCCCAGAAGATGATCTTCATTTTCGTAATTTGGATGGACAGGGGACAATTCTCAAAGAAATTGACCTCCGTAATAAAACCATTACGGATAAAGTTCGTCTCCTTTCTACTACCGCTATTCAAGGAGCAATCATTCAAAAGTTTGAGTTTGAATTATCTTGTGAGGGTGAACCTTTTTATCGGGGTAATATGGTTTTTGGAGACTTTAGCACAGCCGTGTTAGCAAATCAAGTGGGACTTGATGGCGGAAAACGTCTTAAACCTTGGTATCAATTGAATGATTTATCCGATTTAACCGTAGAGGAAATTAATTTACAAGATTCCTTAACTCACCAAAACTTCTATTCAGTAAATCCTGAAAAACCCCATTATCGTCTTTCTCAAAATTATCTTGATTTTATCGAAAAAGTTTTCCTAATTCAAGATGGGGGTAAGTATCAAAAAGGATATATTTATGCCAGCCAATCAATTACTCCCGAAGATTGGTATTTTCCCTTCCATTTCTATCAAGATTCCGTGATGCCTGGTGCATTAGGCGTTGAGTCTATTCTTCAAGCTATGCAAACTTATGCGCTGCAATTAGACTTAGGCAAATCTTTCAAAAATCCTCGCTTTGGTCAAGCCATTAATCATCAAATTACATGGAAATATCGAGGACAAATTACACCCGAAAATCGTTTAATGTCTTTAGAAGTGCATATTTCCGATATTCGAGTCGAAGATGATGTAATCACAATTATCGGAGATGCCAGTCTTTGGAAAGAAGACTTAAGAATTTACGAAATTAAAGACATCGCCTTGTGTCTATTAGACAATGAACAGTGAACAGTTAACAGAGACCAGTGTATCTCGACTACTTGGTTAGTGCATTAACCATCGAATTGCGATAACCCCAGTTACCAGTGAATAGTAAACACCCATCTTTTCCCTCAGTTTAAAGTCAACAACAATGGAGAAATAAACCCCATGTTAACTAACCATAACCCTCTTACTACCTCCCCTAAATCATCCATTTCCTTTGAGAGTGAAGGAATTCGAGAAAAATTAGCCAATTTAGAGCAGCCTTGTTATGTATATGTCAAAAATAACCAGATAGGACTTTCTCACGAACCTAATGCTGATATACTGCCCCGTAGCATGATTAATGCCCTATCACCCCAACAATTAGGCGATCGCGCTTTTTGTGACTTTCATGGTTTAGACTATGCTTATGCAGCCGGTGCAATGGCCGGGGGTATCGCTTCCGAAGATTTGGTGATTTCTTTGGGAAAAGCTGGATTTTTAGCCAGTTTTGGGGCAGCCGGGTTAGTTCCCCAACGGGTTGAAAAAGCCATTCACACCATTCAAGAAGCTTTACCCAATGGACGATATGCCTTCAATTTAATCCATAGCCCCTCAGAGGAAGCCCTAGAACGGGGTTCAGTGGAACTTTACCTCAAATATGGGGTAAGAACTGTTGAAGCCTCTGCTTACCTGGATTTAACCCCCCATATTGTCCGTTACCGAGCATCAGGATTACATCTAAATTCTCAAGGCGATATTGAAACCCAAAATAAGATCATTGCCAAAATTTCTCGGACTGAAGTTGCTCAGAAATTCTTAAAACCTGCTCCCCCTAAACTGCTGAAAGCTTTAGTTGAACAGGGACAAATTACAGCCTTACAAGCAACTTTAGCTGAAAAAGTTCCTTTAGCCGATGATATAACCGTTGAAGCTGACTCTGGTGGTCACACAGATAATCGTTCTTTGGTTTGCCTTCTCCCTTCTATTATTGCCTTACGCAATGAAATTCAACAACAATATCAGTATGAGCGTTCTATTAGAGTGGGGGCGGCCGGTGGCATTAGTACCCCAGAATCAGCTTTAGCGGCCTTTATGATGGGAGCGAGTTACATTGTGACGGGTTCGGTGAATCATGCTTGTATTGAAGCGGGAACATCTGAACATACCAAACAATTATTAGCCCAAGCAGCAATGGCCGATGTGGTAATGGCCCCTTGTGCTGATATGTTTGAAATGGGGGTGAAAGTTCAACTCTTAAAACGGGGAAGTTTATTCCCCATGCGCGCGCAAAAATTATATGATCTGTATCAAACTTATGAGGGAATTGATGCCATTCCGACCGAGGTTCGTCAAACCATAGAAAAGCAAATTTTCCAAAAACCATTAGAGGCAGTTTGGCAAGAAACCCTTGCTTATTTTCAAGAGCGAGATCCCGAACAAATTGAACGAGCAAATAATAATCCTAAACGGAAAATGGCTTTAATTTTTCGCTGGTATTTAGGGCTTTCTTCTCGTTGGGCAACCAGTGGACAGCCACAACGAACAATGGATTATCAAATTTGGTGTGGTCCGGCGATGGGTTCATTTAACGATTGGGTTCGAGGAACTTATTTAGAATTTTCCGAAAATCGCAAAGTGGTAGATGTAGCTATGCACATGATGCGCGGTGCAGCTTATCTCTATCGTCTGCAAAGTCTGAAGTTACAGGGGGTTAATCTTCCGTCTCCCTATCATTTTTATCGTCCCACACCTCTTTAAAAACCCGCTTATAAACCTTGTGCTGGAATTTTCCCATGATGACTAAAAATGCCAATTCTCCCTTTTCTGTTGGACTTCCCGCCCTTTATTTAGTGGCCTTTTTATCGGGAATTTCCCTAGGGTTATTTAATCCCTTTGTTTCTACCCTTATGAAAGAAAAGGGTTACGACAATATTGTTATTGGGGCAAATTCTACTCTTTACTTTTTTGTCATTGCCGCAGGAACACCGATTGTGGCTAGTATTCTTCGCCAAATTGGATTAAGAAAAACCATGATGTTAGGATTCCTTTTAATGGGAATAACTGCACCTCTATTTGCCTTTACTACTCAATTATCTCTTTGGTTTATCATTCGTGGCGTTATGGGTTTGGCCTGTTGTTTATATCTGATTTCTGGACAAACCGCTATTAACTATTTTTGTAATGATCAAAATCGAGCCATGGTTAATGGTTTAGATGCTTTAGCTTTTAGCTTAGGTTTTGGTATCGGTCCGATTATGGGAGCAGTCGCCTATAATCTTTCTCCTAAGATCACTTTTTTATTAGGAAGTGGCTTGATTTTAAGTGGAATTGTTGTTGTCTTTTTTGGATTACCAGAGAAAACGGTTAAGTTTCAAAAGCCCAACTTTAGCATTATTCAAAAGCTCAAACTTCCCCTACAAGGAGCTTTTGCTTATGGCTTCAGTGTTGCCACCTTAGTTTCTCTTTATCCCCTTTGTTTACTCGAACAAAACTATGGCATTGAGCGCATTGGTTTGATTTTTGGCTTGTTTATTTTAGGCGGATTAATTTCAACCGTTCCTATTACTCATTTAGCCGATAAGATGGGGAAAGTTAAGGTTTTAGTCGGTAGTGTAATTATTGTAATTGTTTCAGTTTTTGGCTTATCTTTAATCGAAAATCCCATGATTACCCCCTTTTTAGCTTTTGTCTCTGGGGTAGGAATGAGTCCCATTTTCCCCTTATCGTTAGCCCTCATTGGTTCTACCGTTACCCTTAATGAATTATCCTCCGGGAGTGCTGTCTTTACCTCAATTTATAGTGCAGGTTGTACCGCCGGTCCCATTCTATCAGCTATTGTCATGACCATGATGGGAACTCGGTATATCTTCTCATTAATGTTAGTCATTTTTGTCTTATTTTTGCTGAGTTTAAGTCAGTCCCAAAAGTCCCATCCTGACTATCAACATTCTTCGGAGAATAGTTAGGAAAGTTTCTTGAATTTTAACTACACTAATTAACCACCTTCACAATTTATTCAAGGACAAAATCATGGAAAAATTAGCAATCATTGGTTCGGGTATTTCTGGCTCTCCCATCGCCTATTATCTTCAAGATCAATATGAGGTTGATGTCTATGAAAAAAGTAGTCGTGTCGGCGGTCATGCTCACACCTTAGATTTGGATGAAGATGGTCAACGCATTTCTTTTGATACGGCTTTTGTGGTTTGTAATAAACCTAATTATCCCAACTTGATGAAATTTTTTGCTGATTTAGGAGCAGAGACTCAAGATCATTTAGGCGGATTTAATTTTTATAATTTGGATACTGGAATGCAGTTTAATTCCCTAGATTTAGAACTGCCGATGGAAGAATTTGCTCGTCAGCAATCCTCTGAATTAGTCGCTTGTTATCAAGAAGCTAAACGTTTTTTTTCAGAAGCACGGGCTGATTTTTGGGAAGGAAAAACGAGAATTTCTATGCAAGAATATCTAGATAAAAATAACTATAGCCAAGCCTTTCGAGATAACTTTGTCATGCTAATGGGGTCAGCCGTTTGGTCAATTCCTACTGATTTATTAATGGAGTTTCCCGCTTCAACTTTTATCAGCTTTTTTATGACTCATGACCAAGGAGGGTTGGGGGGAAAAACGGTCGAATGGCAAACCGTTAAAGGGGGAAGCAGTCGTTATGTTGAAAGGGTCAAAGATGCTTTAAAGAAACCCATTCGCACTGAACAAGAAGTGATTTCCGTTAAAAAAAGAGAAGACGGAAAAGTAACGATAAAAACGACCACAGATGAAGAAGTTTATGATAAGGTGGTTATGGCTACTCATGCCGATCAAGCCTTAGAAATACTGGCTGAACCAACTGAATTAGAACAAAACATCCTAGGCTGTTTTAAATACAATGAAACCGCCGTAACTGTTCACACTGATCCAGTTATTATGAACCCCGATCGCAGTAAATGGCAATCCTGGAATTATGGGCAAGTAACTAAAGAAGGAAAGCTTTATACTTATGTGACTTATTATGCTAACAAAGTCCATAATTTTACCGCCAAGAAAGATTATTTTGTTTCCTTAGATACCCCACCTATCGCCATTGATGAAGACAAAATTATCCGCATTCTTAAGTATCGACATCCAGCTTATGACATGAATACTCTAGAGGCCCAAAAACAAATTTATCAACTCAATGAAACCGGCCCTATTTACTTCTCAGGGACTTATTTTCACATCAAAAAACGAGGCATTGATTCCTATGGCTTTCATGAAAGTGGCATCGGTTGTGCGGTTGAATTAGTTGAACATTTGAAAAAAGGGTAATGTTTTGCAAAAGGGAAAAAGTGCAAACTTCAGATAATGTAACATATCAAAAACCCTGCACTTTATCCTCTGTGCTACTAAATGGGACTTTGACAAAAAAATAATCGCAAAAAGGGGTGAAAGCCTTATTTATCAATAGTTTTCCTTTTTTAGCCTGTAAAAATGTCAAAGTCCCATTAAGAAAGTCCCCTCACCTCTTCCCCTCTTTTACTGGAGAAGGGTGAAATGTTCTAAGCTTAATACCTAAGGCTATAAAACCAAAATTTTTCGGAAAAAATCTGGAACTTTATGGTTCTCCCTTGTAGTGTTCTCTTAGGTAATTGAATCAATCAGGGTAAGCGCATCTTAACAATCCTTGACAAAATGAACTTTATGTAAGTTGCTTACCCAGAAGACGATTCAGGTATATTTGAGGAGAATTGGCCATCTCAATTGTTAAGCAAAAATCGACCAAATGGGTCGATTTCGTCACTATTCTGATTGACTGGTATCACTTGAAATGCCCACACAGCAAGCGGATCACAAAATTGGCCAATTGTCAATAGCGTTTGAGATGCTCTCACCCTGATTGAGTCAATTAAGTTACAAAAATCCGCAGGAATTATCTTGGAGTTAAAACATGAATCAAGTAACAACAAGTGTACTTTTTAGCGTTAACCAACAACAAAGGTTATTAAAGCATCAAAAACTCAAAGTTAGTGTTTTCTCCCTACTGAGTTCATTAATAGCTGGGATAACAACCCTTACTGTATCTTCATCTCCTGCAAAAGCCGAATTTCTGCCCTATCGCTTTGTCTCTGGGAAAGAAAGTATTCGACTTGATGCTACTACTTTGATATCTTTAGAAGCAATTGGTTTAACCTTATCAAACATAGACGAATTAGTACCCCCTGCTACTGGCTATGAGTTTGCTTGGCCAGTTGTTCCACCCTCTACTATTTTAGGTAATCGCGGAACTACCTTTGAGTTTCTTTTTGATCAAGAAACCGATACCTTTTTGCCAACATCAGGAACAATTGAATTTAGTGGGGTTTTTTCCTTTGCAGTTGATCCCACGAGATATAGTTTGATCTCACCCTTAGAATTAGGGGAATTATCGGTATTTTTTACGGATTATTTCTCATTTTTTGCCATCGATACTGTGACAACCAATGTGCCAATCTTGAGTGTTAATACGTTTAGTGCGCCAACGGTTGATGTTGAAGCGGGAACTTGGTTTCTTGAACCCATTGAATTAATTTTCACCCAAGAATTTAGTGATTTCCTTGTTCATGCAGCTTTGACTCAAGAAACGGCTGATCAAGTGGCCAGTGTAATCCCCGGTTTAAAATTCGGAGAAGCCAGAGGAGATCGAGGTTTTGTTCCCTTAAAAACTACTTCTGTACCTGAACCTAGTAGTTTACTTGGACTTTTAATGGCTGTTGGAACGGCTTGTATTCTTAGAAAGAAACATTAGACATCTCCAGAAAATATTCATATATGCTCGCTGTGAGGGTTTGAGCCTCTGTTCTAATAATTATTGGAGATGTCTATTCACTAATCCCCTTTTTTGTTCCCTAACCTCTACTCAAGTTATAGATAGGATTGTTTAAAGCTCATGAGTAATTCTCTAATGAAATGGTTAAGTTTGGCTACTGCGACTACAACAGTTTTGATGATACCCACAACTGTACAAGCTCAAATATTTGATTATGATCGATTAGAATTTTTGGAAACTCGTCCTCTTTCCGTCAATGGAACACTGTTCTTTTTCGGAGATCAAAATCAAAATGAAGGATATGTCGGTTACTCTAATTTAGATCGAAATGCCCCAGATGCTGGACATATTGGTTTTCGTGGTGACCTGAACAGTCGCTATTATGCAACAGGCCGAGAACATAGTCCAGATCCCACAGGTGCAACCCGTTCAGCAACCCTTAAAAGTCTAACCAGTTTTCCCAACTTAATGAATTACTTAAATAACAATAATATCCCTTTAGGTAATATTGGCTATGGTTTTGGGCAGAAAGAAGGTTTTTCAGTAACTCAAGCTCTTAATTTAGGGGGAGATATTTTAGGACAAGATTGGTTTGGTCGTCAGGGTTCTCGCGTTGAAGAATTTATTTATGCTTCTAATCCAGAGGCAGTGGAGTATTATTTGCTCTATCAAAACACAAAAATCATTAATTTAGGATATTCCGATATTTTTGTTGCTGCTGCTGATGATAATCTTGGTAGTATTTTTGGAAATCCTAATGTCTTTTTTACTAATCCTACTGTCCCTTCTAAATTCGCTGGTTTAGATGAAATAACTTCTGGAATAGCTGATGCTTTTTTACAAGATGTAGCGGCCGGTGGAGGCAAAATTCAACAAGTTTCTGAAGATATTCTTGATCCGGAGGATTTTAGTGTATCCATAAATCAAGGATTTGAAATCTTTAATTTTTCTTTTCCGATAGAAATCCGCATTGTCAGTACCCCTGAACCTTCATTAACCGTTGCCCTTATTCTTATAGGAAGCAGCGGTATTATTGGCGGAATTAGACAAAATCAAAAAAAATAAGTAGTTAATTTTATTGACTGAAAATCAGTTGAGGGAATTTTTGCTTAATCTAGTCCTCAGTAAGAAACAAATAATCTACAAATTGTGCCAAAGATTCTCCATTTTGCTGAGGAATTTACCATTTTAAACTAGATATAGATGATGTCTAGATAGGAAGTTGAAAAATTCTGATCTTTTCTGAAACATCCTTTAGGTTAGAGAAAACATTCTTGACTACAAACTCTAAAAAATTGACACAGGAGACTTAAACAATGAACACAAAACATCTAGCAACCCTATTAGGATTAACCTCTGTAATAGTATTTAATCCTCTTCTCTCCGTTAAAGCTGAACCTGTTATTTATATCGAAACAGGTGGAAAAGAAAGTCTTAGCTTTGATCCCAATGGATTAGCCATCTTAGAAAGTATTGGTTTATCTTTGGCATCTGTTGAGGATACTAATACTCCTGCACCAGGATACGATCATGCTTTTGATATTCTTCCTCCTAGTTCTGATCCCAATATACGAGGAACTGACTGGGTATTTAGTTACGATAAAGAAACAGGCAATTATGAAGTGATTAGTGGAACGACTGAATTTACGGGAAGTATATTTTTTAACGTTGATCAAAATAAGTTGAGTCTTCCCTCAGTTTTAGAAATAGGAAATTTTTCCGCATCCTTCCAAACAAACACTAATCCAGATATTCCCTTACCCTTTTTGGTTTTTATAACCGATACACTCAATACAGGTCTTAAAGTTCTCAGTCCGATCGAACCCGGATTACCTAATGTTGACCTCAATAATATAGCGGTAAGCGCTTGAGTGAGATACAGACCAAGCTTTGCCTAGCATGGTTTATAGCTCGTGACACTGTACCTCATACGACTGCACACCGCTATAATACTTGGTCACTAGAACCTGTTCCTTTTCTTTTCACTAAAGAATTTAGTGATTTTTTAGGAAAAGCTGGAGCGACTCAATCGGTGGAAGGGCTACAAATTGCTATCGGTAGAGCAGATCGTTCATTTGTGCCTTTATCGACTCAAAGTGTCCCTGAACCAAGCAGTATATTAGGATTATTAATGGTTGTCTTAGTTGCAGGTTTTCTAAATTTTTATGTATTAAATAAAACTACTGATTTTTTACTAAATCATTTAACTAGACTCCTCGACAAAAACAAAAAATCTACAAATTGTGCCAAAGATTCTTCATTCTGCTGAGGACTTTCCCATTTTAAACTAGGTAGTAGATGATGTCTAGATAACTCTCGGTTCGGGAATCACTATAGGTAGTGTTTCGATGACTGATCAAACCTACCTGTAGTGGTATTAGTTCAACTTCTGCCACTACAGGCAGTGGATAGCTTAATCCAAAAACACTATAGGTGGAAAATGAGCGAACCGTCAGTAGATAGCTTGAACTTAAAAAAACTTAATCATCAAATCTAAAATTAATCTATCTAAATCGCTAATCTTCACCAATTTGGAAATATGCTGATCAGTAAAAACCATCAAAGGTTTTTCAAGATGCCCCCATTTTGAATTAGGAAAAAACTCATGTCTATGCGTCATTTTGCTTTATTGCTTGGGCTAACCACCACGGGAACAGCCACTTTATTAGCGCCCCTTCCGACTCGTGCTGCTAGTTGTGAAACAGGTGATTTATTTGATTTTAGTTCCATCCAATTTATTGCAACTCGTCCCATTGCTTCTAATAACTGTTTGCGGTTATTTGGAAAGCGAACAGACCCGACTCCTCAAGGATTTGTGGGCTATGGCGCGGGTCACATTGAAACCAGTTTAAATGCACCCGGAAATCCAGCCCCCTATTATGCTGCGGGGATTGATTTTAGTCCCGAAAACTTGGTTAATCCTCTAGGTGCAACACGGGCAGCCACCTTGTTAAATAATATCACCGGATTCTCTAACTTTTCTACTTTCCTGACCAATAACAGTATTGATGTCGGTCGTATTGGCTTTAGTTTTGGTCCCAAAAACAGTGATTTTAACAAGAGTTGGAATTTAGGAAATGATATTAATGGAGAGAACTATTTTTCCTCTCCTACCTCCTCTCTAGAAGAACGCATTTATGCCGCTAATCCTAAGGAAGTAGAAAGCTTTTTATTGCTAGATACTACTAAAATTCTTAGCTTTGGTTATAGTGATATTTATTCATTCTTAGAATATGGTGCAACCACCGCCCCTGATGATGACACAGAAGCGATTATTAGTAATCCCTTTAGTGTCGCTAAGGTAGCCGGCCTGCTAGGAGAATTTGACGGATTAGCCAATGCTTTCTTAGCGGATGTGGGTTCTAAAAAAGTACAATTAGTCAGTGAAGATGCCGCCGTTGTTCCAGATGACGTTTTTATCGATGGCTCAATCGGTGCATTAAATCCCGTGGTTTCGATTCAATTTCCCCTGCAACTGAGAATTGTTTCGACTCCCGACCCCTCTGTTACCCTTGGCTTAATGAGTTTAGGCATTATTGCCGTGGGGTGTCGTTTGAAAAATAAAATTCGGAAAGAATAAGACAGCAGTTGTAGATAAGCTGAGACCCATCCCCGTCTTCACGTTAAATTCTTTAATGAATAGACTTATGCCAGATAGCCATCCTATGTCACACCCTATGTCGGAAGATCCCCTAAAAATCACTATCACCTCTTCTGAACCTCAAAAACACTCAAAACGCCGTTTCCAAGGGGCTCGGAGATGGTATCTTGGGGGACTTTTATTGTTAGGAGTCGGTTATGGGATTGGGTCAATCAGTCAACCAACTCAACCAATCGCTCCTTCTGTTGCTGAAAATGAACATTTTCTCCCCGTTGAAATCGACCAGCTAGTACAGGTCAATGCTTATCAACAGTCTCGAACTTACACTGGGGAAATTGTCGCTCAAAATACCAGTGATTTAGGGTTTGAACGAGGAGGAACAATGACTCAACTGCTGGTGACAGAAGGACAATGGGTGAATCAAGGAACGCCCCTTGCTCGTTTAGATGACCGTCAATTAATCGCCCAAAAACAAGACTTATTAGCCCAAAAACAACAGGCTTTAGCACAATTAAAGGAAATGGAGGCGGGTTCTCGTGCTGAAACCATTGCCGCGGCCCAAGCAAATTTGGCTCAAGAAAAAGCTCAACTACAAGAGATGGAAGTAGGACCTCGTGCTGAAACCATTGCGGCAGCCCAAGCGCGTTTGAAAACCCTGCAAGCACAATTAGCTTTGGCTCGTAGTAAACAGGAGCGACGACAGAATCTTTATACGCAAGGGGCTATTTCTCGTGAACAGTTTGACGAAGTGGTCACAGATATGGATAGTCAACAGGCAAGGGTTAATGAAGCTCAAAGTCAATTAGATGAGTTATTAGCGGGAACGCGCCCTGAAATCATTCGCCAACAGCAAGCAAGGGTTAAACAGGCTCAAAGTCAATTAGATGAATTATTAGCCGGAACTCGTAGTGAAGTGATTGAAGCTAAAAAAGCAGGGATCAAACAGCTAGATAGTCGTCTAGCTAGTATTGAACTTGATTTAGAAAAGACCGTTCTTCAAGCCCCTTTTTCGGGCAAAATTCAAAAACGTTATCTCGATCAAGGAATGGCGGTACAAGCTGGTCAAGGGGTGGTGCGTTTGGTACAATTAGACGGCGTTAAAGCCCATATTGGTGTTCCTACGTCTTTAACGTCTGAGATCAAGATTGGACAGTCTCACACTTTAAAAATTGACCAAAAATCCTATTCAGCAACCGTCAAGGCAATTTTACCCGAACTCGATTCTGCGAGTCGTACCGTAACGGTGGTTTTCCAACTTGAAGGAGGTAGAGGCAAGGGTGAAGTTACCTCGCCCGAAATAACCACTGGACAAATCGTAACATGGCAATGGCAACAAAACATCGATACTTCAGGTTATTGGCTACCCAGCACCGCCCTAGTCAAAGGAATTCGCGGTTTATGGTCAATTTATGTCTTAGGAGATGGGAATGCAGCCCAAGGATTTGTCGTAGAACGTCGGGATGTGGAGGTTTTATACACCGATGGGGAGCGAGTTCTCGTGCGAGGAACATTAGACGGAACGGAAAAAGTGATTACTAATGGCACAAATCGCATTATTTCGGGGCAAAAGGTAAAAATCAGTAAACAGTGAACAGTGAGCAGTTATCAGTTAACAGTGAACAGTAAACAGTGATCAGTTATCAATGAAAAGCTGAACACCTATTACTTATTACTTATTACTTAAGTGGGTGGGTGGAATTAAATATAAGATGAACGTAGGTTGGGTTGAAGCATGAAACCCAACCTAGGCATGGGTTACGAAGTGCGCTAACCCATCCTACAAATAATTGTGCCTCCCTACTTATTACTTATTACTTTCTCACCCGAACTTCATAATTCTCAATTCTTAATTCATCATTCTCCTATGTCTTCTATCTTTTATAAAAACGTCCGATTATTAGTTTTAACGATTTTAGCGATCGCCGTTTGGGGCTTATCTTCCTTTTTCAGTTTACCTCGTATGGAAGATCCCGAATTAACCCCTCGTTTTGCGGTCATTAACACCCAATTTCCTGGCGCAACCCCTGAACGAGTAGAAACGCTAGTTACTGATAAATTAGAACAAGCTTTACTAGAAGTCGAAGAAATTCAAAATATTGATTCTACCTCTCAGCTTGGCTTCTCCAGCATTACCATTGAATTAAATGACCAAATTACCGATGTTGATCCCGTTTGGTCACAAATTCGTGATAAAGTCAATGATGCTGTTTCTCAATTACCATCGGGAACTTCTCTCCCTGAATTTGAAGAATCAAAACCCAAAGCCAACGCCTTAATTGTTGCTTTAACTTGGCAATTATCAAGCCCTCCGAATTATGGCATTTTGAGCCGTTGGGCGCAAGAATTAGAAGATGATTTACGGTTAATTGAAGGAACAGAAAAAGTTGAATTATTTGGCAATCCTACGGAAGAAATTCGAGTGGAAGTTGATCCTCAACAATTAACCCATTTAGGATTAACTATACAGTCCCTTTCTCAACAAATCTTAGAAAGTGATGCCAAAGTTGCTGCCGGGCAATTACGAAGCGAACAAAGTAACTTATTGCTGGAAATTGAAGGAGAATTAGATTCTTTAGACCGTTTAAATCGTTTATCAATTAAATCAGGTGCTTCTAGTCAAGTAGTGCGATTAGGTGATATTGCCCGAATTAGTAAAGGAATTGAAGATCCCCCCAGAGAAGTCGCGATGATTAAGGGAAAACTGGCGATCGCAATTACTGCTTTTGTGGAATCTGATAGACGCTTAGATTCTTGGATGACAGTCGCCAAGGCTAAGTTAGAAAGATTTGAAAAAAACCTTCCTCAAGGAATTGGCCTACACATTATCTTTAATCAAAGTCGTTATGTGCAGCAACAACTGGACTCGGTTTTATCAAACCTGATCATGGGTGCTGTCTTAGTTTTTGGGATCACCTTTGTGATCATGGGCTGGAAATCATCTTTAATCGTGGGAACATCCCTTCCTTTATCAGTTTTGATGGTTTTTGGCAGTATGAAGGTGTTAGGCATTCCCCTACATCAAATTTCGGTGACAGGGTTAATTATCGCTTTGGGATTATTAATTGATAATGCGATTATTGTGGTTGATGAGGTGCAAATGGCTTTAAAAGAAGAAGAAGGTATATCACCGCTCAAAGCCGTTGCTACTACCGTACATCATATTTTTATTCCCTTACTCGCTTCTACCTTTACCAGTGTTATCGCTTTTTTGCCCATTGCTACCGCTTCAGGATCAACTGGAGAATTTACCGGAACGATTGGAGTAACCGTAATTTTAGCCCTAATTAGCTCGTTTATTCTATCTGTCACCGTGATTCCCGCCTTAGCGGGAAGATTACATCATTGGCAACCAACCCCCACAAATGGATATTGGTGGCAAAGCGGATTTACCCATTCTCGTTTAACCTATCTTTATAAGTGGAGTTTAGATCGCACTTTTCAACGTCCCTTATTAGCGATCGCCCTTATTCTTATTCTTCCCTTATGGGGTTTTATTAGCTTTCCTACCCTACAACAACAGTTTTTCCCCCCCACCGATCGCGAACAATTTCATTTAACCTTTGAATTACCCATCAGCGTGTCTTTACCCGAAACCGAGTCTCAAGTGATGCAAGCCCGAAAGTTAATCTTAAAGCATCCTGAAATTCAAGACGTTCAATGGTTTATTGGGAAAAGTGCGCCCTCTTTTTACTACAATGTCTTACAAAATCGAGAACAATCTCCTAATTACGCGCAAGGAATTGTTCAACTTCAGAAAAACGTCAAGTCGGGTGCGTTAATTCGCACCTTACAGCAAGAATTAGATCAAGCCTTTCCCCAAGCGCAAATTATTGTCCGACAATTAGAACAGGGTCCGCCGTTTGATGCACCGATTGAATTACGCTTATATGGGTCAGATTTAGTGCAATTACAGGTTTTAGGGGATCAAGTTCGCGCCGAATTAGCTAAAACCCCGGATATTATCCATACTCGCGCCACTTTAAGCGAAAGTTTGCCCAAATTAGCTGTCAATCTTAATGAAGAAAAGCTACGTTTAGCAGGGTTAGATAAAACAGCCGTTGCTCGTCAATTAGATACCAGTTTAGAGGGAACAGTCGGAGGCTCGATTTTAGAAGGAACAAAAGAACTACCTGTGAGAGTTCGGACTTCTAATAGTCAACGGAGCAATTTAGCTGAAATTAGCTCATTAAACCTCTTATCTTCGGGAAATTCTCCAACTTCATCGACAATTGTTCCCCTATCTACTGTGGGGACGGTGGAAATTTTGCCAGATATTGTTGCTATTTCACGTCGTAATGGCCAACGGATGAATACCATACAGGGTTTTATTCCGGCTGGTGTATTACCGGAACAGGTACTCTCTGAGTTTGAAAAACGATTAGAAATGAGTAATTTTCAGTTACCCTATGGTTATTCATGGGATTTTGGCGGAGAACAAGGAGAACGTCAGGATGCTTTAAGTAATTTGATTGCAACTCTTGGGGTTTTAGCGATCGTTATGGTGGCCAGTTTAGTCCTCACTTTTAATTCTTTCCGTATGGCTAGTATTATTATCATAGTTGCCATTTTATCTTTAGGATTAGGTTTAGGATCATTGGCCTTGTTTAATTATCCTTTTGGGTTTACAGCGATTTTAGGGATCATTGGACTGTTAGGAATCTGTGTTAATGATTCAATCGTAATTCTTGACGCTTTGCGTCATGATACTCAAGCCAGCCTTGGTTCACGTCGAGCAACTCGAAATGTGGTTATGCGAGCTACTCGTCATGTGGTAGCGACCACCTTAACCACGATTATCGGGTTTATCCCCTTATTATTTGATCCCAGTGGTTTTTGGCCACCTCTTGCGATTAGTATTATCGGTGGGTTAGGTGGCGCAACGTTAATCGCGTTATATTTTGTTCCTTCCGTATATGTACTCTTAGGTCGTAAAAACCTTACACAGAGTGCTAAACCGTGGTAGCGGTATGATTATCGCCGTCATTTTGCCCATCTTCCGCACTTCTTAACATTCAATTGATAATTTTTACTAATACATTGCTTACAACCGTTTGCCAGTAAAGATTGTAGCTACAATGATCGATTTTCATCAAGGTGAAGAATTGTAATTTGTTTTCTCAGAAAAAATCAATTATTGCTGGACTTCCCCCGTATAAACATACTACCTATGGCTAAAAGTCTTACAGAGCCTGAGTTACAGCAATAAAATACTAATGAACTACTGGACACAAAATCCTGAAGTTCTTACGCAGATAGGGTTTGAGGCAAAAATTTTCAAATTTGACCTTTA
>NZ_JADBTF010000307.1:0-7983 GCF_020246295.1 Microcystis sp. M090S1
ACTAATACTATCCATAAAGGGTGTCTTTTTCCTTTATCTTTCCGAAAGTCCTTGACTTGTTTCAGTTTTTCTATTAGTCTCAACATCTATTTGAAAAGTTGGCGGTCACTCCTCATTTTACCTGACAGTGATCGCTTTTACTTTTGATATTCTGATGGGAGAATGAAACAGCCCTAGGGGTTTGGGGGGTTCTACCCCCCAAAAGCTTGGATTGAGCGATAAAGTCGGAAGTAATACTAAATCCCTTGAGTCTAGGCTACATATCAGGAGAGGCACTCATGCAAAAGGGGGAATAAATAATCCGTTTTTAATAACCAGATTTAGGATCAGAATATTTTCATGTTTGGCGGTGTAACTTGTTGCATCAGGACTGACTCCTAACCCTAACAACAATTTTTGATTTTTACAAGAGGTTAACAGCCGTTCGACTTCACCCAATAGTTACTTGACTGGTATCGACGCCGGTTGCCCCATGGACTTTACTGGCAATTGCAACCATTTTATTTAAAGTCGCCTGATTGGAAACCTTGCCTTTTAGTACAACTTTACCACCAGTTTGAGCGACCCACAATTTGTCTTCATCAGCTAAATCCGGTGTCTCGTCAAAAGCTAAAACTACTCGTTTAGCTAGGCCGCTTTCGTCGTATTTTCCATCTAATCCGACTCTTTCGGGGGGAATACCGGCAGCAGCGGCCTTCCCTGCGATCGCACTAGCGGCATCTGCCGGTTTATCTAAGCCAAAAATTCTTTTTAACCAATCCATTGCTAACACTCCTGATTGAGTTCTAAAACCCCAATTTCTTTAAGAGGGATTTGGTGGAAACGATGTGTCGATCTAATCCTAAACGATCGGGACTGACTCCGAGCGCTAAAGCGACTAATTGGGAAAAATGTAACACGGGTAAACCTAAACTTCGACCGATCGCTTTTGCCACTTCCGGTTGTCGGGAATCAAGATTAAGATGGCATAAAGGACAAGGGGTGACTAAACAATCGGCCCCCGCTGCCATCGCCTCTAAAATGTGTTTTCCTGCCATTTGGAACGATTGGGTGGTGGCATAACTGGACAGGGGCCAACCACAGCATTGAGTGCGTCCTTGATAATAAATCGGATTTGCTCCCACGGTCCGAAAGACATTTTCTAGGGATTCCGGCTGAAAAGGATTATCGTAGGGGAGAGTATCCTGGGCGCGCAGGAGATAACAACCATAAAAACTGGCACAATTTAAGCCTGATAAGGGACGAACCACCTTGGCCGCCAGATTATCTAAGCCATAATCGCCCACAATTGCCCAGAGTAGGTGCTTAACCGTCGTCGTACCTTGGTAGGGGGAACAATGTTCTTTCTGTAAATAATTATTAACTTCCTCAACATAATTGGGATTATTATGCTTTGCTTCCTTCAAGCGCTCGTCCACATGACCGATCACTCCTTGACAGGTGCTACAGTGAGTCAACAGGGGTAAATTGAGGGCTTCCGCTAGGGCAATATTGCGCGCATTGACGGCATCTTCCAAGAGTTGCGAATCTTCCTTATAAGTTCCCGAACCACAACAGGCAGCTTTTTTGAGTTCGACTAAATTAATCCCCAAAGCTTCCGTCAGGGCTGCCGTGGATAAATATAGTTCCCGACAGGCACCTTGGGCGACACAACCGGGAAAATAAGCATACTGGAGATTTTTGACTGTCATGGATTCTAGGAAATTACTACTCATTACCTATCTACCATCTTGGCCCCCTTCCCCTCTGTCATCACTAAAGTCATGGAATTTCTTAATAGACAGCCTTTTGTGAGCTGCTCCCAACAAGTGTATGCTAGTTTGCCCCCCGAAATAATATCCAAAAACGAGGAGAGCCATCTCAACAGTATAATGCCTCTCCTTGAGAAAAATTGTTGTTTTGAGGAGTCGGTTGTACCAATGGCAATCTGTCCGGTCAAGAGGTGATTTACCGGTAGAATTGAGAGTGCAGCCGAGAAATTACGGCGAGAAACCCTATTTTGTCTGCTTACGCCGCTTGAGGGAGGGTGATAACAGCATCAAAGTCAGCACGGCTAGGGAAAACCGAGAGAACCCGATCGAGTTGGGTTAATTCAAAGATAATCTTGACTGAAGGTGGAATAGAACAGATATTGAAAGATTTTTCTTGACTTTGAGCCAGACGAAAGGCAGTAACTAAAGCCATTAATCCAGCGCTGTCGAGGAATTCCACCCTACTCATATCCACGAGAAAAGTGATAGAGCGACTCTGGTTAACCAGATTGGTGAGCTGCTCTTGAAATTCTAGGACGTTAGCGGCGGTAATATAGCCGTTTGGCTCAAATAGAGCAATTTCCGGGACTTTTACAGGACTTTTCATGGCTGGGCTTTGAAATTCATAAATGAACCTTTTAACTGGAGATCAGATACCGCTATTATGTCCTAACTTTCTGATTTTGTAACCTTCGTCTTGATCAATTTTCTCTCTCCTGAAAAGATTAATCTTTTCTTAATCTTTACCCCTTTAGAAAGGAACCGGTTTTAGGTTAACCTGATGATCCGGGGAGTAAAGAGGAACAGTGATCAAGGCTCACTAGGGCGAACATCAGGGGAAAGTCGTTAGGTTTAAGCTCTAATCCCGAATGACTGATGATGACCCAGCATTATACTGGTATTTTTGCTGAAATAAAGTAAAGCAGGATACAGAAACTAGATTTATTGAGCTAGAGTAAGGAAATTGTGGATACCCAGCCGACTATCCGCCAATTAGTGGAACAAGCCCTATATTATCGTCAAATCACGCCAGAAATCGAAAACGGAATTAATGAACTCCTCGCTCGTCTTGGCTACGTTTCCGATGTGGATTACGAGGCCCTAGAGTTACTCATGGATGAAATGGACGAGGGCCGGATTAATCTCGTTCCCCGTCGGTAAATTCAGTTATCAGTTATCAGTTATCAGTGGTGAGTTTTCAGTTCACTGATGGCCTTTCGGTTCCTGTTATGCAATGGACGGGGTTATAAGGGATGAAACCATTATATAGAAAGACATTTAGCGATCACCCGATCGAACCGAACCTAGGCGTTGGGTTTCATGCTTCAACCCAACCTACGTTCATCTTATATTTAATTCCACCCACCTACTTAGCGATCACCCGATCGAACCAGACCAAGTAACGAAGAACCTCACTGATTACTGTTTACTGATGACTGATGACTGATGACTGAACAATCCCCCAAAACCCAATTTCCCCAAATTTCCACAAATTAATATAATTGACTTCAGGCTTTCTCTTAACCTGATTTTTTCCATGATTCCTTTAACTCTTAATCTCTTGCAAGGTTCCGTTACTTTTCGTTTCAGTCCCAGTGCTGCTCTGGATTTGCAAAGGGAAATTAATATTTTACTTGATCGCCTGAAAGCGATCGCCAGTAATGCCTCTAGTGGGGGTAAACCCCAACCCCAAAAACCGATGGAATATCAGCACACTGGTGATGTGTTTCTGGAAGTGTTTTGTAATCCCAATATTTATCCGAGTCCTTTTTCGGCTAAAGTTTTGTTAACGGTTCGTGACGATCGCCTACGCTTAACCACAGAAGCAGAATTAACCCGTGTGATCGAGGATTTAGAGCGTTATATCGACCAAAATAGTTAGAATCGGGGGATTTTTGGGGTTTCGACCTTTCCTTGTCGTCCCACCTCTCCCCATCTGATTATTCTTCTCTAGCTTGCCATGTTACCGACCGATTTATTGATTTCCCGTCAAAATGGCGAGACAATTATTCCCAAACGCTTACCGATCGCTCCTGATTATCTGATGATCGCTAAAGAACAAATCAACTGTTTTCAGGAAAGTATCGGTCAAACTAAGGGAGAATTAAGCCAAAAACTCCTAATCTTGGAGGGAGACAGTCCCGATTATAAAATTAAACGGGGATTTGCTCACCTATTAACCAATCATTTTGCCACCTTTGAGATTATTAGTCCCTTAGAACCGCAGGAATTAAGAAAAAGAGTTTTTGAACAAGCGGCTAACTTTGTTCCTATTCCCCAAAATCGATCGCTAATTCTTCAAACAATTGCCCAGCAACTCAGCCAAGAATTAAATCAAGAAATTTTTCCAGTAGCTCTAGAAAAAGGACTCTATGCTGATTTAGCAGAGAATAAAATTCTCACTCAATTTGATGCTCCCACCCCCGAAAACTTAATTCATCGTTTTAACCTCTCGCAAATTCAAGGTATTTTTTATCGGGCCAGTTATTTAATCATCAACGTCCACCGCAACGATCCGGGGGAATATAAATATCTCTTTCGCTATCTAAAACTATTTCGTTTAATGACTTATATCGAAGGGGATGCCGACACGGGATTTACTATTACTATCGATGGTCCCACCAGTTTATTTAAAGCTAACAGTCGTTATGGCATTGAAATCGCTAAATTAATTCCTGCCTTACTCCATGTTACTCACTGGAATCTGAAGGCACAATTACAGTATAAAGATTCCTATACAGGCACTATTAAAAAACAACAGTTCAATTTAGAGGATAACTGTGGTCTGGTGTCCCACTATTCCCCAGGTAAACCCTACGATAGTATGTTAGAGGAATCTTTCGCTAAACGTTGGTTACAGTTAAAAACTGAATGGCAACTAGAAAGGGAAGTGGATTTAGTGCCTTTACCCGGAGGAGTGATGATTCCCGATTTCCGTTTAGTGCATCCCGATGGTCGCGTTTTTCTCCTCGAAATTGTTGGTTATTGGCGACCAGAATACCTACAAAAGAAATTTTTACAGGTTAAATCGGCCCAAGCAAGTAATCTAATTTTAGCCGTATCGGAACGGTTAAATCTAGAAAAAGCTGGAGTTAAATTTCAAAATCTACCCGCTCAGGTTATCTGGTTTAAAGATAAATTATCACCCCAAGCAGTGTTAGAAGTTTTAAGTTAAAGGTTTAGGAAGCTAAAAGCGGAAGTATGGTTTGATACTCCCGCTTTGGTTTAATCAGACTAGGTTAACCTTTTTGCTCAAGACCGGACAATGAGTGCTACATCATTGAGCAATGGTAGGATTGATGGACACTTTCACCACTTTATTTTTTTCTTCTTCCGCTTTCGGGAGAGTGAGATTGAGAATGCCATCTTTGTATTCAGCAGTCACGTTATTGTTATCAACCCGAACCGGTAGAGGAATAACCCGATGGAATTTACCATAACGGAACTCAGTGCGGGTAAATCCTTCTTCTTCGGTTTTAATTTCCGATTTCCTTTCACCATTAATGGTCAGACTATCGGCTGTTACTTCCAGGTTGAGGTCTTTGGCTTCCATACCGGGTATTTCCAGTTTAAGCTGAACTGCCTCTGGCGTTTCGGTCATTTCCGCCGCCGGGATGAAGGATAACCCCATTTTTTCGCCATTGCCTACATCAGTCGGCACAAGACGGTCAAACAAGCGATTCATTTCTTTCTGTAGGCTTTCTACTTCTCTGAAAGGTTCCCAACGTATAAGTGCCATATAAGTCACCTCCGAAGTTTTCTTAACGCTAGAGATGTTGGTTTATCTCTACACTCTTATGATAGATAAAAGATTCTCTGACCGGGGTAGGGTTTTCGGTATTGAGTTTTTCCAGATTCCCGTACTATCTCCTATACTAGAGCTAGGTGAAAAAGTTTTTCCCGGGGAAGTGGGGGGTTTTCTCGGTGAACAGTAATCAGTGAACTGATAACTGATAACTCAAATCTGATAACTCAAATCTGATAACTGACTCCTAACCCCACCAACAAACTTATTCAGCAAACCCTAATTATCTACTGATGAATAATTAAACTTTCTAAACTGGTTTGTAAATCTTGGGTTAATTGGGCTACGGCCGAGCGTCGATCGCTTTTATAATCAGCATAGCGCTCGGATACGGAAATAGGTTTACCAATAGTTATTATCGCTTTTTGTTGACCAATTTGGGGACGAAAAAAGGGATTACCTCCCTTAATTCTTGTCACTAAATCCCAGAGTAATAAAATTGTCTCGGCGAATCTTTCTACGGTGGGTTTTTCTTTGACATAATAACCGGTTACTGACACGAAACTTTCGACAATTCTCATGTGCCACATTTTTAAATTAGCTTCATCGGCCAGGCGATCAGCTAATCCTAATTCAAGGGGAGAAATAGAATGAGTGAGTTTTAATTCTTGGCGATAAATACGTTCCCATCCTGCTTGTTCCAAACGACGACAGCGATCGATTACATTACCATTAGGAGAAACATTAAAATACTTTTCTACGGTTTGTAGGGCCACATCTAATAAATTGGCTAAACGTTTGGCTAGGGTTTCGTTTGGATCATCGCCATTGGCAGGTACTACAGGCAAAGATTGATAGTAGAAATCTCGATAAAAATCCTCCATTAAGGATAATAATCTTTCTCCTAACCGAAAAAGACGCTCGTATAAAACCTTTTCGTATCGGGATGAATTCGGGGTGGGTTCTAAACCGATATCGTTTTCTAAATTAGTTAAAATTTGCTCGATTTCTTGCCACACTGGAGTCAGATAAAAATACTGAATACCAATAGGTAAAATAATTACTTCTTGCTGTTGTTTAGCTTTTTTGACATCATCCACCCCCCAAAAAGCTAATTGAGAAATACCTGGTTCAATTGCGCTAACAAGCTCATTATGTCCGTTAGTTGCCCCTTCCGGAGCAGCGGCTAAAGGATAATCTCCTTCTAATAATAAACGACGAGCCGAACGCAATCCGATTAAATCGGCTTTTCCCCGTTGAATTGGTGTGCCACCTAACTTAGAATATAACCATCCTACCCTTTCTCCAGCCCATAAAGGAATCCCTCGATCATACATAAAATGAGCGTGAATTGGATTGTTTAATTTTATTCCTAACTCTTGGGCTTTTTTGGGTACTAATTTCCACAAAAGATAGGCCATACAGTAGGGATCGTTAATACTGGGATGACGGAAAGCAAGCAGTAAACGGACTTTTTTCTCTTGACTTTTTTGATAAAATGTGATTAAAGTTTCTAGATTGGCGGCGGAAATTTCTCTTAAGTTGGTTTGAGTTTGTAACCAAAGAGGTAAAAAGATTTGACATCCCTTTAAAAGCAAGGAATTAAGGTCAGGGGGGATAAATTCGAGGGGAGGTTGCGCGCCCAAAGATAGATTAGACATATAAGTATAAGTAGTCGTGCCAAATAAATTTCCTAGTTGAGACAGTTATCAGTTATCAGTTATCAGTTATCAGTTATCAGTTATCAGTTATCAGTTATCAGTTATCAGTTATCAGTTATCAGTTATCAGTTATCAGTTATCAGATTTGAGTTTTCAGTTTACTGTTTACTGTTTACTGTTTACTGTTTAAGGAAGAATCAAAGAAAACTCTGATCAATAATTACCCACTGGTCAAAAGGTAATCACAGCAGCAAACAGGTGTCGAGCTAGATTTCAAATACACTGGGATTGCAGGATCTCTCAACCGTGAAAGGAGAAATTAACCGACTTTAAGCGAGGAGGAACACCAGTAGTTTACCTCCTCACCTAAACAAATACAGCTATACTATAGCTCTATCCCCATTTCTCGCAAACGAGCCGCCAGCCGTTGAGAACGCTGTCTTTCCGCTTCCAGAGCTTGCTGAGTAGCATTTAATTGCTCCTGTGCTGCGGCCGCCTGCTCCTGTGCCGCGGCCGCCTGCTCCTGTGCCGCGGCCGCCTGCTCCTGTGCTGCGGCCGCCTGCTCCTGGGCCGCTTCTTCTGGCAAGGGGATTAAATTGCCTTCCGGGTCATAAAATCTCGCCCAAATTGCCGTTTCTCGGTCAATAGTCCCCTCCCAAGTTCCCAACCAATAGCCTAAGGTTTCGCACCATAACCAGCCGCGCTCATTTCGTTCTAAAGAATGGTAGCGTTGGTCTGCTCCTAAATGCCATCCTTGTAAAGAATTGCCATCGAAAGGATCGTAGATGAAATAATCTGGCGTGCGGAAGGTTCCCTCATAAATGGC
>NZ_JADBTF010000308.1:0-9153 GCF_020246295.1 Microcystis sp. M090S1
CAACGAGGCAGTTTAGAAGGACAACTATCGCTGATAACCAGTCTTCTGGAAGGACGGTTTGGCCCCCTAGATGCAGAATTATCTGGTCTGGTGGAACAGATTGCCCAACTTCCTATCTCGGAACGCACCGGGTTACTTCTTTCTCTGGCCAATTTATCTCGCTCAGAACTGTTAGAAAGATTCAGGGAAAATTAAACTTTCAGTCCCAATCTCAAAAACAGACAATTAAAATTCCCGATGAACAATCATTTCCAAATCCTGAAGAACCTTAAATGTCCTGCTTATTTTGCTAGACTAAAGAAGTCCCAATTCTTGATTAGCCTGAGATAGGAAGGATTATGGTCAATCAAATCAGCATTGTCATCTCCAAGAATCCCGACGGATATTCACTCAAATCTCCTGAATTAGCAGCAATTGATTACCAGGATAGCTCTCTAGAAGGCGTTTTAAATCGACTGAAAGATGCCCTGGAAACTCATCTGATGGCTTCTGATATATCTCAAGAGGAGACTGGAGAATCAATTTTAAAGATAGTTGATAGGTTGAATCTGAACTTCCCTGAAGAAGAACTTGAGCCGCTTCCATCTGACGGTGCAGAAGAGCATGACCATTATCTTTATGGGAGTCCCAAGAAAAGGCAATGAAACAAATTTTTGCCGACACTTTCTACTGGGTTGCTTTAATCAATCCCCAAGATAATTGGCATCAACGAGCCAGAGAAGTTACGTCCAGTCTCAAAAACGTTAAACTTGTGACGACGGATGAAGTTTTGGTAGAGCTACTGAATTTTATGTCAGTCCGGGGAGCAAATCGGAAGCGACGTACTGTCGAATTTATCGATAATCTGCTCCAGAATCCCCGCCTTCAAGTCATTCCGCAAAACCGGGAATCATTCCTGCAAGGCTTCGAGTTATACCGCCGCCGTCCAGACAAAGAATATAGCCTGACAGATTGTATTTCAATGACGGTCATGCAGCGCTTAAAAATCAGTCAAGTGTTAACTCACGACAATCATTTTCAGCAAGAGGGTTTCATAATTCTATTTGAATAACAGAGGGAAAATTAAACTTTCAATCTCCCTAAGCCAGGAAAAACTATGCCCAAGCATTAATAGTAGTTTGTCGGCTGAATTATGGACAAATCTCGCTCACGGAACAGTGAACAATCAACAGTCAACTGATAAAAACCCCTCCAATTAATGAAGGGTAATTGTGGGATTTTATTGATGGTATTAGGAGACTTTTGTGGTTTCTTTTTCTGAAAAGACGGACAACAGAAAATCACACACTCCCCATAAAAACTGTATCCTAAGCTACATTTTTATAAATATTTACATTCCTCTTCGTCAGGCTTCTTTAGCAAGGTTAAGAGCGATCGCCTTCTATCTTTTAGTAGTCAATAATGCCGTTGACAAGAGCTAAGTTAAGATTGAAGGGCATTCAGTTGTTAATTCGTGTAATTCTTGAGTAGGGCGAAAATATGACGACACTACTTGTGCAAGCGACCTCGGCTCCTTTGATGATTGATCTTCCTTGGATTATGCCGATGACGGAGGAGCAATTTTATGAATTTTGTTTAGCCAATCGAGATTTACGCATTGAACGCAGTGCTAGTGGAGAAGTGATCGTTATGCCTCCTGCTTTTTCAGATACGGGTAATCGCAATTTTAATATAGCTCTGCAACTGGGGAACTGGTCAGAACTAGATGGAACGGGGCTTGGGTTTGATTCCAGTGCGGGTTTTACGCTGCCCAATGGTGCGACTCGTTCACCGGATGCTGCTTGGATTAAATTAGAACGCTGGAATGCTTTAACAGAAAAACAAAAAGCCTCTTTTGCCCCCATCTGTCCCGATTTTGTCATTGAATTGCGTTCTGCTAGTGATACGGTATCCAGTTTGCAGAAAAAGATGGAAGAATATATTGCCAATGGTACTTTATTGGGTTGGTTAATTGATCGCCAAAATCGCCAAGTCTATATTTATCGTCCCCATCAAGAACCGGAGATTTTAAATGCTCCTGAAACCATTAGTGGTGATCCAGAATTGCCGGGGTTTGTATTAGTAATGGCTAAGATTTGGTAAATGCGATCGCTGCGGACTCCTGTTATGAATTATGAATTATGAATTGGGGAAGTGGGGAGTGGGTTTTTAAAGTTGGATTGGGAGTTAATCATACTGTTAAAAAATGATTTAGTATCAGGGGCGACCGGGATTTTCCCACAACTCGATCGAATGTGTTATCATTCTGGGCAAATAGAGTAAGTCAGCCTAATTCAACCGTGGTCTGTTGAAGCGGAGGAACCGAATTTGGGGCGAATTTCAGTCAATGAAAAGGACATCTCTCAGTCCTAGCCCGTCAGCTAACTTCGTCGGCATTGGGGGAAGACTGAAGAGAAACAGAATAGGAAATATTCCTGTAAATATTCTGACTCTTTCAGGATTCTTGGTTGGTACTGCTCATTATCTGTACCTCGATCCTTATATAAGGGTAAATAACATGAATATTGCGGCTATTTTAGTCGCTGGGCGTGCCACAGGCAGGCAAGCGAAAGCTTGGCTGTTTAAGGATGTGGTACTGTATCCGGCGATGGGTTTTATCGGTCTGATTACCCTCTGGTGGATGATTGCGACTTTCCGAAGTGAATTGATGCCCAATCCTTGGCAGGCCTTGACTAGCAATCTCGATTATATTCTGCATCCCTTCTATCGTCGCGGTCCGGGCAATCTCGGCATTGGTTGGCTATTGCTGGCCAGTTTGCGACGCGTCTTAATCGGTTTTCTGTTGGGAGCATTAGTGGCTATTCCGGTCGGGTTTCTCATCGGGCTATCCCGGCCAGCTATGCTCATCCTCAATCCGATCATTCAAATTCTACGCCCCGTTTCCCCCCTAGCTTGGCTACCTATCTCTCTAGCCATGTTTGGAGTCGCGGAACCCTCGGCCATTTTTGTGATTTTTATCACCTCCCTCTGGTCAACCATGATTAATACAGCCCTAGGAGTCGGTAGTGTACCCAAAGACTATATCGATGTGGCCAGAGTCCTAGAAATGCCCAAATATCGCCAGATTTTTAAAATTATCCTCCCCGCTAGTTTGCCTTACATTTTTACGGGATTGCGCTTAAGTTTAGGAATTGCTTGGCTAGTCATCGTAGCCGTGGAAATGTTAACCGGAGGTGTGGGAATCGGGTTTTTTCTCTGGGATGAGTGGAATCGCTTAAACCTTAGTTCCGTCTTTCTGGCGGTGATTGTCATCGGCGTTACCGGTTTAATCCTCGATTACCTAATTAGCCGTTTACAAATCCTTGTCACCCATCGTCCCGCTAAACCGGGCAGTTAATACCATGATTCCCCCCATATCTAGACGTACCTTCCTTCAGGGATTGGGGACGACTTTGGTTACTGGTAGTCTGACTGCCTGTACTATCAATGCCAGTCGCAACCCGACGGGATTAACCGAGGCAGCCCTAGCCGTAACCCCGATTATCGATCCGAAAACCCTAGAAAAACCTAACCTCACCGTGGGATATGTCCCCGTCAATGATTGCGCCCCCTTCGCCGTCGCCTGGGAAAAAGGCTTTTTTCGCAAGTATGGACTGAATGTCACCCTCAGTCGGGAAGCAAGTTGGGCGAATTCCCGTGATGGTATTATCTTCGGACGCTTGGACGCTTCTCCCGTGGTCTCCGGGGCGATTACCAATGCGAGGACGGGGGCAGAAGGGGCGCGGGTTGCCCCTCTGTGTGGGGCGATGACTATTCATCGTCACGGCAACGCTATGACCTTGAATCGGCCGATGTGGGATTTTGGCCTTCGACCTTGGCGAGAGTATAATGGCGATCTTCAGCAAGCGGGCCAGCAACTGCAAGCCTATTTCCAGAGTATCCCCCCGCAAGAGCGCATCTGGGCAGTGGTCTTGAGTTCCTCCATCTATGAATACTTCCTGCGTTACCTGACGGCATCGATGGGCATTAATCCGATCGAAGAATTTCGTCTTTTGATTATTCCGCCGCCGCAGATGGTCAACAATATGCGTATTGGCACAATGCAAGCTTATATGGTGGCCGAACCCTGGAACACTAGGGCGATTACCGGTAACGAAGGGGTCGGTTTTACCTTTGCCCAGGGACGGGAAATCTGGCAAGGACACCCCGATCGCATTCTAGCGGTGATGGAGTCCTTTATCGAAGAAAACCCGAAAACCTATCGCTCTTTAGTCAAAGCGATGATTGAAGCTTGTCAGTATTGCGATCGACCTGAAAATCGAGAGGAAGTAGCGACGATCATTTCCGGGCGCTCGTTTACAGGGGCAAAACCACAATTTACCCGCCCCGGCATCGTTGGGGATTACAACTATGGCGGTTTCGATGCTCGAAAACGTCTGGTTGAGGACCTAGCGACGACAATTTTTTTCGCCATGCCGAAAGATATTGCCAAAGCCGATCACGATCATTCTACCTTTCTCTGGCAATCCGAAAGTCTTTGGTTAATCACCCAAGCCGGTCGCTGGGGACAGATTGCTGAAATACCCAAAAATGCGGAAGAAATAGCCAAAAAAGCTTGGAGAACTGATTTATACCGTCAAATCGCCGACGATATGGGTATTGTTTGTCCCAGCGAGGATTATTACGTCGTACCGCCGGGGGCTTTTATCGATCAAAAAGCTTTTGATCCTAGCGATCTCGTCGGTTATCTCAAGAGTTTTGAAATTCGCGCCAATTCACCTCAATTCTTTTATTTGCACGGATAATTATTATGGCTCAATTCTCCTCTGTTCCTAACTCGATCTCAAGTTCCTTTTCCGGGGAGGAATTTTTAGAGATTAAAAATATCGTTAAAGCTTATCCTCAAGCTGATGGCAGCAATTTTGTTGTCCTTGATGGGGTCAATCTAACTATTGGTTCCCAGGAATACATTTCGGTGATCGGTCATTCTGGTTGCGGCAAATCGACGCTTTTAAAAATTATCGCTGGTTTAGAACAAGCTTCTTCGGGACAGGTCACTTTAGAGGGAAGATTAATTCGTAAGCCTGGGGCTGACCGCATGATGGTTTTTCAGCATTATTCTCTTTTGCCCTGGTTGACAGTGCGAGAAAATATTCGCTTGGCGGTGGATGAAGTTCTTAAAAGTGCTAGTAAAGTTGAAAAAAATAGCCTTGTTAATGAACATTTAGCTATGGTGCATTTAACGGCCGCTGCTGATAAATATCCCGAAGAAATCTCCGGCGGAATGAAGCAGCGGGTGGGCATCGCTCGCGCTTTGGTAACTCGACCGAAAATGCTATTAATGGATGAACCTTTTGGGGCTTTAGATGCTTTAACTAAGCGAAAATTACAACAGGAAGTTCTGAAAATTTGGGAGAGTCACCGGCAAGCGGTGATTATGATTACCCATGATGTAGATGAGGCAATTTTCATGTCCGATCGCATTGTTTTAATGACCAATGGGCCCCATGCTAATATCGGTGAGATTTTAACGGTTCCTTTTCCCCATCCCCGGGATCGTCACGCCATGCGAGAAACTCAAGAATATTATGATTTAAGGAATCATGCTCTCGATTTTCTAGAGCGTTATTTTACAGCAGATGAATAGGCGGTGAAAAAGTCAGATAATATCTGTAGGGGCGAAGCATTCGGATGGGAAATCTCCGGTTTCAGCGATAGGTTATTGCCCGAATGCTTCGCCCTTTTTCTATTAAGATGGGGACAGGGTAGCCAATTCTAAGGCTAAAGGATCAACCCGGCGTAAATTTGCCCCTAATGCTCTTAATTTACCCTCTAAATTATCGTAACCTCGATCGAGGTGATGAAGTCCCTGCACAATAGTAGTCCCCTGGGCTGCTAATCCTGCCACCACCAAAGCTGCCGAAGCGCGTAGATCCGTGGCCATCACCGGCGCCCCGGAGAGGAAAGGCACACCGCGCACTAAAGCCACATTTCCTTTGACCTTGATATCTGCTCCCAGACGCTTTAATTCGGCCACATGACGCAGACGATTTTCAAAAACCGTTTCATTAACCACGCTACTGCCCTCGGCTAAAGTTAATAGAGCCATAAATTGGGCCTGCATATCCGTGGGAAAACCGGGATAGGGCAGGGTTTCGATATCGGTGGCTTTTAAGTCTCTAGGGATAATCCGCAGACGATTAGGACCATCTTCCACCACTTCCGGCCCGATTTCGTGCAGTTTGGCAATTACCGAAGCTAAATGGCTGGGAATCACGGGATAAAGACTGATTTCCGAGCGGGTAATCGCCCCTGCTATCAGTAAAGTCCCGGCTTCAATGCGATCGGGAATGATACTGTAATCGGTACTGTGCAGACGGGAAACTCCCTCGATGACAATTGTATTGGTCCCGGCACCGCGAATTTTTGCCCCCATGGAAACACAAAAATCGGCTAAATCAATCACCTCCGGCTCTTGGGCCGCATTACCGAGAATGGTTTCCCCTTCCGCTAAAGTCGCCGCCATCATTAGGGTTTCCGTCGCTCCCACACTGGGATAATCCAGATAAATATTCGCCCCTTTCAGACGACCATTACCCTTAACGCGGGCGTGTACCATGCCCCCATCGATTAATACATCTGCACCCATTGACTGTAAACCCCTAACGTGCAGATCTACCGGTCTGGCCCCAATGGCGCAGCCGCCAGGGAGGGGAACTTTTGCTTCTCCTAAACGGGCTAAAATCGGTCCGATGGCGAAAAAACTGGCCCGCAACTGGGAGACGAGATCGTAGGGTGCTTGAGCTTGTTTGAGGTCTCTGCCATCAATCTCTAGTCTATCTCTGGTGCGACGGACTTGCACGCCCAAGGCCGAGAGAATTTGACTCATCCGCTCGATATCGGCCAGGGCAGGTACATTACTAATCTGGCACTCGTCGGAGCAGAGTAAAGCCCCCGCCATAATGACTAGAGCGGCATTTTTGGCACCACTGATCTTGACTTCACCCTTGAGAGAGTGACGACCTTGAATTTCTAAATAGGGATGCTCGGTATCGATGGTCATAGGATGATTCATTTATCTTGGTTGGCAGTCTTGGCTAAGGAAAGCTTCGGCAAAATGACACTGCATTTTATCAGATTTTTGAGGAAATTATTGGTGATTCTACCCCGAAAAGCGATTTTTGTCTTAATTATCTCAACTATCTTGACTTATGGATTGTCCGATAGTATAATAAAAGATTGTGAAAGAAAAATGCGGAACTGGCGGAATTGGTAGACGCGCTAGATTCAGGTTCTAGTGTCTGCAAAGACTTTCGGGTTCAAGTCCCGAGTTCCGCATTATCTCCCTCAAGACGTGGTTGTTTAGGGTAGCCCTAGCGGGGTGAAAAATCCGATTGGCTATGATTAGCAGTGTTCAAAACCCTTTAATCAAGCAAATTCGCAAGCTACACCGCACTAGAGAGCGACAGGAGCAGAATTTGTCCTTAATTGAGGGAACGCACTTACTAGGGACGGCTTTAGCCGTGAATTGTTCCCTAGAGACGGTTTGTTATACTGAAAAGTGGCGGCAAAGACAGGCACAATTAGCAGAGAAGCTTCAAAATCAGGCGAAACGAGTCGAGATAGTTTCCCCGGAAGTCCTCGCTTCCCTAGCAACCACGGTTAATCCCGATGGTGTGATTGCCACTATTTCCCGTGATCACCTTCATCCAGTCCCCCAAAATCCGCTACAATTGGGCTTAGTTTTGGAAAGATTGCAGGATCCGGGTAATCTCGGCACTATTATCCGCACTGCTGTGGCTACAGAGGTACAGGGTATCTGGTTAAGTCTCGATAGCGTCGAAATCGATAATCCCAAAGTGATCCGCAGTTCCGCCGGGGAATGGTTTCGATCGCCCCTAGTGGTAGAATCGGATTTATCGGCTTTAGTGAAAAAATATCAAGCACAGGGGGTAAAAGCGATTGCGACTTTACCCACAGCCACCAAAAGCCATTGGGAGATTGATTTTACCCGTCCGACTTTAATATTATTAGGCAATGAAGGAGCCGGTTTATCACCCCAATTAGCGGCTTTAGCCGATGAAACGGTGAAAATTCCCCTCTTTGGTGGTGTGGAATCTTTAAATGTTGCGATCGCTACTGCTGTCATCCTCTACGAAGCTAGAAGACAATTATCCTACAGTAGGGTGGATTAGCTTCAGCGTAATCCACCGTTAAACCAGACAAGAATTAGAGATTTATGTATTCTCGTTTTCTGTCTCCCAATCTAAATTATCTAGCATCTTCAACAATAAATTAATGAATACGATAATTTCTCCACCCTCCTCTGGTTTAGGATCGATGAATCGATGAGCGTAACGGTTACGAAAAAGCTTCATTGTACCCGAATATAAATCACGGTATGCCTCTAATTCTTCTGATGGAAGCTTATCTTTTTGTAGAGATTTATTGCTTCCAAAAATTAGGTTAACAATACCATTACCCGTGGCTTTTTGATTAATATTATCAATATTTCCCAGTTTCCTCATGCGGTCTTCTAAAACCACTGTCGCATTGCGAATCGCAGTATCCCACGCTTTTGGATTATCTCCACCCGCACTCACAGAAAAACGGACTCTCTCCCATAGTTCGCAGTCTAAATGTTCAACTTCAGTCAAGGGAATTAGATGACGAATAGCCGAGCGATTGGGTTCAGCAAAGTTAGAATCAACCGCTTCATAAGCTTTTCCTGTTAGAGCGCCCTTGTATTGATTCTGGCTTTTTTGTTGCCATTTAATATAACCATATTCTTCTAATATATCGAACGTTGCGAATTCGACATAAGGAGGGCTATCAAAACCCTTGTAATCAACCCAACCATAATCTGTAAGAGTCCTAATGTACCAAATACTGTCCTCTTTAAGATTACCAGCCCGTACTTCTTTAACTATCCATCGCAAAGGGTTTTTTTGATTTTCTGTTAATGTCATATTGACACCTCCAAAAATAATTAACAGTACCATTATACTATGTAGTTTTGATTTTCGTAACGGGAATTTGCTAAAACCGACATCTATATAGGGTCTGCTGAAAAAGTACGGGCGAAGCATTCGGATAGAAAATCTACGGTTTCACCGATAGGTTATTGCCCGAATGCTTCGCCCCTACAGGACACGGGCCGATGAAGACGCAAGGTTTTGAACGAAGATTCTCTCAAAATCTTGCACCTGTGAG
>NZ_JADBTF010000309.1:0-8333 GCF_020246295.1 Microcystis sp. M090S1
GCGCCGCAATAGCGACTCTTGTTCGGGTGTTGGGTAAAATCGAAACGAATAGGCTTTTTCCATACCTCACATTTTAGCATATATTTCGTAAATGTGCTAATATTTAACAGTAAAGCCGTCGTAGAACGACGGGGTTTCAGATCCAAAATTTTCGATGATTAGCCATGAAATTAAAGGCACAACTGCATATTTTAAGTCGAGACGCGGTCAATTACGGACTGGCCCCCGTAGTCATGGAAGAAGCGGTTAATCCCGTCCTTGCGGCCATGGCCAGACAGTTAAAACATTTACAATACTATGTGGTGCAGAATAGCCAGGGTGATTGGTTACTAACCACCTTAGCCCCTCGGCGGCAGCCGCAACAGGAGAAAAGGGTAATCTATGCCTTTGCTACGGAAAAAATGGCCATATCTGCTCAAAATACCCCCAATTCACCCCTATCAACGCTCCTGATTCCCGTAACCCATCTTTTATTCCAATTATTTGCCCTAGAAAAAGTAGATAGTATTATTTTTCTGGAAAATGCACACACCGCTCAAACGGGAAAAGAAATCACCCGGACCCAATTAAAGGCCAATATTGAAAAACAACTGCAAAAACTAGCGACAATTCCTGCCAATCTTGCTTAACTTAGTATCATTAATCGAGGTCAATTAGATGTCACCAGAGACTTTTTCAGCTGCCAACTTGAGTCTAGTGTAACCAGAGAGATTTTTGAGAAAGGAAGGTGTCGCTAGTGTGGGCCACACTTCACCCCATCAGATATAGTAGAAGTACAGTATATAGATTCTCAACCGTAAAACGACGGGGTTTTAACCCAAATTTTCGATAAAACGGCCCTCGATTGTCAAGCTGTATCCCTAACAATGAAGCAGTTAAACTAGGAGCCGTCGGAGGCGAAAGTCTCACCCACGTTTCTCAAGGGGAGGAGATGGAGGTGACTCTATTCTCGAACCCTAATGGATAGATTGGACTCTATCAGTATCCGCCGCTACTAATATCTTAAATCTTAGCCAGAATGCCAGATTTACACTTGCTTAATCCTCATCCACGGGCCCTAGAAACCGCCTTCATCCCCACTGCCGACCGGTCTTTTTCCTCCCCTCTATCCCTCGACCTGGCCACAATTAATCAACGTTTTGACTCCGCTAACGCCGCAGAAATCGTCGCTTGGGCTGCGGCCACCTTTGGGGAAGGTTTGGTGATGAGTACCAGTTTCGGCATTCAAGCGGCGGTGATGTTGCACCTCGTCACCGCAATTATCCCCGATATTCCCATCATTTGGATCGATACCGGCTATCTTCCCCCGGAAACCTATCAATTTGCCGAAGACTTAAGCCAACGCCTCCATTTAAACCTGAAAGTTTATCAATCTCCCCTCAGTCCCGCCCGCATGGAAGCAATCCACGGTAAACTGTGGTCAAATAACGATCTGGACTCCCTCAATCTCTACGACAAAATCCGCAAGGTGGAGCCGATGCAACGGGCCCTGAAGGAATTAAAGGCCACCGCTTGGTTAGCAGGTTTACGTCGCGACCAAACCGACCACCGCAAAACTCTCCAATGGGTCAATCCACAGGGCGAACGTTACAAAATATTACCGATCCTTGACTGGAATGCCAAAACCATATACCAGTATCTGACTAAATACGATCTTCCCTACCATCCCTATTTTGATCTGGGTTATGTCTCCGTGGGCGATTGGCACTCCAGTCGGCCTTTAACCGCCGATGATAGCAACGAACGAGACACCCGTTTCAAGGGTTTAAAACAAGAATGCGGTCTTCATTTGCCCTTAACCCCCGGAGAAGCACAAAGTCTCGACGCAAGCTCCCTATAACTGCCAGGGTGGGAAAATTGCCGGTGCGATCGGTTCCTAGACGTTAGACAATGGTTAATGATTATTAATCCCCCATTAACCATGGCTATTTTAGAAAATTTTCTCGAAGTCGGCTCTCTCAAGTGGTTTTATCGACAGGTTAACCCCGCTCAACAACCGGACACAACCCCCGTGATCCTACTCCATGGTTTACCCGCCCATAGCTATATTTGGCGGGAATTGTTAACCAGTTTAGAAGAATATAACATTAATGCTATTGCCCCCGATTGGATCGGCTCCGGTTTATCCGCTAAACCCAATGCCAGAGAATTCGCCTACACACCTAGCGCTTTTTGTCAAGCTTTGGCCGATTTTATTCAAGCTCTCCAATTGCCGAAAATCTCCCTAATCGTCCAGGGTTTTTTAGCCTCCGTCGGTTTACAATACGCCCTAGAAAATCCCGATAAAATTGAGCGCTTGATCGTCTTAAATACTCCCCTCTCCAGGGATGTCAAATTACCCTGGATAATGAAACAATGGGGGCTACCTTTCCTCGGAGATATGGCGACTCAAGACCCCTTATTAGTCGATCGTACTTTAGAAACCGGTAGCGGTTTTGTGATTAGCGATGCAGATCTGGCTATTTTCCGTCAACCTTATCTAAAAACTTCGGCAGTGGGTCGCGCTTTACTGGCCACGATTCGCAATTTAAACCTATCGAAAACCATGGCAGAAATTGAGACAGGTTTAGAGAACTTTGAAAAACCTATCCTTTTTGTCTGGGGAATGGCCGATCCTTGGTTATCTTCTGTCACCGTCGAAAAATTAGCTACTAAATCAGGAGTGGAATTAATCCCCCTCGCGGAAGCAAAACACTATCCCCAAGAACATTGGTCAAAAGAAATTAGTCCCCAGATTATTAATTTTCTCGGACGCAAAAGCTAAAGGGAGCATCTCATTTATGCAAGTGAGTAATTATACTTGTCCCTAAAACTGGTTTCTAGCAAGGCTTTCAAAATAGCTTGACATAAAACCTGATTTAGGGGTTACAAAGGTGAGATGCTCCCAAAGCTAAACCTCGATACTTTCTGGGAATTGATAGCAAAATCTCCCTAGAAAGTATTGATCAAGTTATCCTTAGTATATCACTGTAGTTCTGCACTGGTCAAAGCATCTGGAAATACCAGCTTTAGGAAGGATAAATATAAAAAATAATCCCCCAGATATTAATAATTTAACCGATTGGAAGGGAGTCAAATCGATGGGTGATCTAGAAATCGAGGCTAATGCTTTGTCAGATCACGATGCGCTCCCTTTTGATGATGATTGGAAAAACGCGGCGATTATTCCTGCTTACAATAAATTAACATCTCAATAATTGCTAAAACTGATAATTGTCTCAGGGTTACTTGTTATGAAAGTTTAATAAAATGTTGATCAAGAAAATAGTGATAAAATTTTTTGTTAGCTCAAAACAATAAGCAGGGAATCATTTGATAGTAATCATTCCACATTACCCTCAAATCGAATTACTTAATATTGATTATTTGAACCATATTTTCAAGTCTATGTATATAGGCCTGATGATATCTCCATGCTTCTAAAATACTTTGTAATAATTCATCTTTTGAAAAACAACCAGAATCAGCTACATCTTCAATTTGTCTGATTAGATCATCTTCTAACTCCAATTCTAGCATACTCACTTGTTTAGTTGTGTCTGCCATACTTTTATCTATCTAAAAGTTGATGGAACTATCATACCATAGGAACTCAGCACTGTGGTATCTATTAAGCCCCACAATATACCCACATTACACCCATTGCTATGCCTTGCATATATGTATATGTAATACCACCTACTAAATACCCTATTATACCCCCTGTTGTACCTAATCATGAATAAAACCTAAGATTATTTTAGTTAAAATTTGCGAAAAATAGCCTTTTAATAGCAAATAAGTCGATAAGTCGATGGTATTTAACTTATTGCACCCATTAAGTACCGTCAGGACTCGTTTATGTTGATTTAACATATCTGGTGTAATTGCTTGACATATCCAGTGTAATTGCTTGACATATCTGGTGTAATTAGGGTAAGATAGGATACTGTAGTTAGGATGCTAAGTTTCTAAAGGCAGACTATTATGGACATCTATAAGAAAGGACGATGACAACCCTTAAATCAGACTGTAGGGTCAATTCATGAATTGACCCTACTATAGCCCTCAATGGTAAAAATGGCTCTTCTCGACCTTAGTGATCAGTTATCAGTGAATCGATACAATCCATTCACTAAATTAACAAAAAAAAATGGCTACCAGACAATTTCGAGTAAATCTTAGTCAAAAGGACTCTGAATATCTTAAAGAAATAGCTAAGGAGCTAGGCTTAACAGAGTCTGAAGTCATTCGTAAAGGATTAAAACTCATGGCTTTATATGCTAAAACTGAGACGGAAGAAGATACTCAATTAATACTTCAAAAAGGTAATGAACAGAGACCACTACTAATTGTTTAGTTATGACCAGTGATTCAAAAAATGAGACAGAGGAAGTTAACAAGCCAAAAGACCTCAGCGCTTCTTTGGCTCTTCCAACTCAAGGGAACTCTGTGCATCATCTTCTAAAGAAGAATCCGGATGCTTATCGTTTAGACAATGAAGTATCTGCATTTGGTAAACCAGCTACAGCTATATCACCCTCAGATCAACGACATATAGTCATTTCAGATAAGTCTGATACACTCTAGACCGGTTAAACCCTTATGAACTCTGGCATTGATATTCTCAATCTTAATTGAAATGACTATATTTATGCAATTTAGAGAATTTGACTGGGATCAGTCTAAAAGATATTCTAATATAGAGAAGCATGGGATAGATTTTGCGGCTGTTCCTCCTATTTTCGATGGTCACTGTCTAATCAGAGAAGATAATCGCCAAGATTACCAAGAAATAAGGATGTGTTTGCTGGGACAATTAAACGGGATAATCTGTTATGTTGTCTATACTATAAGAGGGGAAACTTGCCGATTGATTAGTGCTAGGAGAGCAAACGAACGTGAGCGAAGAAAGTATCAAGAGAGTATCCCCCAAGATGGGGATTGTTAACACAAAAGAGGAAAGCCAAGATTTAACCGATTGGGAGCGAGTTAAATCGATGAGCGATGCAGAAATCGCGGCTAATGCTTTGTCAGATCCCGATGCGCTCCCTTTTGATGATGATTGGGAAAATGCGGCGATTATTTCTCCCAAAATATGGGAATAATATAATCGGCTAGTCAAATATATTATTTTTTGCAGCTAGTTAAAGATTCTCGATCGTAGTGGTTTTAATCATGGATAAGAAACTATTATTAATGGTCTTATATTTAGTAGGGTTAAATTGTCTGTTTTTGAGTGACCCTCCTACCGTATATGCTTCTGATTCTGCCTTCATATATTCCTGTAGTTTTATCAAAAAAAAAGGAAGTAATAAAACCGTCTGGCATTTGTCTAGTGCATAGTTCCATGGCTCAAGGCGTTTATAGCGGATCAATTTTATGGGAAGATAATACAGTGACGACGTATGAAGGGGATTTTAATATATCTGCAATTGATGTAATGGTCAATAACCGACCGGCTGTTCGCTCAGATAATCCTCAAGGAAAAGGATATTGTTTTACTCTTCTCGATAATGAAAGTCAGTTATGCTTGTATGAAACAGAGCAAAAATCTTATTTCCCTTTTTTGGCAAGCTGCAGTTTTTACCAACAAGGAAAATTAGTTAGGGTCTGCTGAATAATGGTAAAACCCTTTTAAAATAAGGCTTTTGACCTGTTAAAATCCGATGTTAGTGCAAGAATATAGGATTGGGACATTCAAAAACCTTGCATTATTCTTCTCATAGTACATAAACTGGTACAAAAACCAAGGGCAACAAAGCCTGAAACGACCGGCTACTGACGACCGACGACCGGCTACTGACTCCTAACCCCACCAATACACTTTTTCAGCAAACCCTAGTTAGACAGGACCCTTTCTGTGCAGGACTAATGAAAGTCAGTCAAGGAATAATGTTTGCTAAAATTCTTTGGAATAGTGATTATGTTAATATTGTTAATATGAATGTTAATGAAATTTCAGCTAACGCTACTATTGACAATCGAAGAGCGGTTCATTCACTTATCGGTAAAGAATCCTGTTTTACTTTTTTGGATGATAGAAGTCGTATTTGTATAGAATTTATAGAGGATTTTAATCCTTTTGCTCCTTAATAACTTGGAAATGGGGGCAGTTAATGGGGAGGTTATTGTGGAAATTGCCCCCGGAATAGAGATGGTCTCGATTATCACCAAAGAAGCGGCGGAAAAATTAGACGTTGCCGTGGGAAAATAAGTCTATGGGGTGGGTTAAATTCTCTGATGTGATGATTGCTGTGGAATAAAGGTTTAGCTTAATTAATCTGATTAGAGGCCTGTTTTTATCGTCTCTAAATACCCCTGATAACTTGACCGGAACTGTTCGATCGATAAGTCCTTTGTCCAATATTCTACCAGAGCATGACCCCAAGCCCAAGCTTCCTTGTCGGCAGTGCTAGAATTCTCTAATAGTATTGGCCAAAGTGCCAATAAATCAAAACTTTTATTCTCTGGATTCAAGAGAGAAAAAAGCTCGTAGGCCATCTGTAATTTACCGATCGCTACCGGTAATTGTTCCACAGGAATTTGTTCAGCTAAAAGATAGGCTAAAGTCGGTCTTCCCGTGGCTAAAGTGGAGATAAAACCTAGAATAGGACTTTTTAATAGGGCCGTTAAACCTTGCCCCGTGGCCATCTGTAAAGTATAGCGATCGATTATTTTCGCCGCTGCCAGGGTTCGAGTTTCTAAATCCGCTAAAAAACGGGCTAAACGCAACTGTTTGGCGGGCGAAATTGCCCCCAGCAAAGCGATTGATAACTCCTCATCCCCCCAAGCTTCTCTATCCGGCTGTTGACTGACCATTGGCAAAATGCGATCACAGAGATTCTCGAATAATTCCGCCCGATACTGCAAGCATTCGCGGATATTGACTTCTTTGGGACTTTCTCCCGTCAGCCAATTATAGGGAGGTTGCCACTCTCGCACCGGACGCAGGCGATCGACTTGGGAAACACAGACAATAACTGGTAAATTGTCAATAGTTTGTTGCAAATCTTTAAGAAAAGCCTCATCCATGGACAGGGCGGGATCGAGGGCGGGGGTGACAAGAATCAATAAATCGGCGTTTTCGGCGTAATTGAGAACCTTTTGCCGATAATCAGCCCGATTTGCCTGTTCGTAGCCCGGGGTATCCCAGAGGATTAACTCGTCTCCTTCTGGGGTTTGCCAATGGTAGGATTGGATCGCGTCGGTACTGGGCAATAGATCCACTTGGGCTAAATCGGCCCGAAAGAGAGTATTAATTAAACTGCTTTTGCCGGCCCCGGTGCGTCCAACCAGCAGAATATTAACCGGTTGGCGATCGATTTCCGTGATCGGTTCAGCTTGGGCGAGAATTTCTTTGAGAGTAGTGGTGGCGATTTTTGTCTTGGTGGGGAGAGTTGGGGCGAGATTACTGCCACTGTAGAGTAACACCGCTTGGCGAGAAAGGTTTCTTAGGGCATTTTCCCGCAAAACTTGCCCTAAATTGACTAATAATTGCTGATCCGCTCGATCGCTGTACTTTTGACTGGCAACTTTAGCCACAGCCGCGGCAGGATTGATTACCCATTGCGCCCAATTCCAGACTTGCCAAAGTTTCCGGGCTGAGGGTTGCAATTTTTGATAAACTTCGTAGGCCTGATAGGCTTGCCCGATGGTGATTTGATTCAAGGCCGGGGAGAGATTCCGCATCCAGCGATCGCTATCATCCACGGTTCCCCGAATTAAACCGTAGGCCTGGGGAATGTAAATATTTAATAAGGGGTACTTGACATCGGGGTAATATATATGGGCGATGGCACTGACCAAATCCTGACAGCGTTGCCAAAAAGTCGCCCAATCTTCCCAAACCGGGCGATCATTGCGGGCCTCGACGATAATCCTCTCGATAATTTCCTCAACATTGCCACCGGAATCACCGTCAGGAGGGGTTAATTCTGCCTTAATTTCCCCAATGGCGGCTTCAATTTCCCCGACTACTGGGCGCGTCCATTTGACCAACAGGAAGCGCCAAGCGACAAAAATCAGGGTAAAAACTGCCCAAATCCAATTCAAACCCCATTGATGTATCTGAAAGCCGGCGGCCACGATCAGAAAGATGACCACGGCGGCGATCGGAACTGCTAAAATCAACCCTTGCCAAGTTTTTAACCGTAACATTGCTCGATCTGGTTTTTTTCCATTCTACCGATCTCTGATTCTCGGTTAGGGGGGCAGTCCTGATGCCAAAGTTGGCACCGCCAAGCCTGAAAATATTCTGATTGACGAATTGGCGTTATTTCAGCTTCTAAGTACCTAATGGGACTTAGGCGTTTTCGGTCAGCAAAAAAGGCTCAAACCATTACGGGACAAAC
>NZ_JADBTF010000031.1:0-6816 GCF_020246295.1 Microcystis sp. M090S1
AATAGCGACTCTTGTTCGGGTGTTGGGTAAAATCGAAACGAATAGGCTTTTTCCATATCTCGCATTCTAGCATATATCGTGTAAATGCGCTAATATTTAACAGTAAAGCCGTCGTAGAACGACGGGGTTTCAGACCCAAATTTTCGATGAAAACTCACATCTGATAACTGATCACTGACTGCCGATTACTGATTTGACATTTGGGCGGTGATTACGGTGAGATCGATCGCCCTTTCCCCCCTTCTGATTCTTAGGGGTAAAGATTGACCGATCCCGGTTTTTTCCACCATTTCCTGTAACTCAGCGCCATCGCTAACCGGTTGATTATTAGCTTTAACAATCACATCCCCGCGACGGATCCCGGCTTTTTCGGCGGGGGTATTGGGTAGGACTTTCACCACCAAAATTCCCGACACTTCCGGGACGATCATGGCAGAATTGGGGTTTTGATTATTAGCCCGGGCTAAATCGGGAGTTAGATTAACCATCTGCACACCGATATAGGGATGGGCCACCTTTTGACCTGCTTCTAGGGTTGCTTGTAACTGCTTGGCCCGGTCGATGGGAATGGCAAAACCGATGCCCATGGCATCGGCACGAATCGCCGTATTGATGCCGATGACTTCCCCTTGGGCGTTGAGTAAAGGACCGCCGGAATTACCCGGGTTAATAGCGGCATCGGTTTGGATAAAATCAATGCGTTTATCGGGAATACCCGCCTTAGCCGCCGAGCGCCCGATCGTGCTAATAATTCCTAAAGTTACCGTATTATCTAGACCGACGGGATTGCCTACTGCGATCGCCCAGTCCCCCACTTGTATGGATGAGGAATTGCCGAGGACGGCTACAGGTAAATTTTCCCCTTGGGGATTAATTTTCACTACGGCTAAATCAGTGATCTCATCAGTACCGCGCACTTCTCCTTTGAAGCTACGACCATCTTTTAAAGTTACCGTTACCTTATCGGCATTATCGACCACATGGGCATTAGTTAAGATTAAACCACTGCCATCGATAATAAAACCCGATCCCTGGCCAGCAACTCGCTGCTGGGTGGGAAGACGAAACTGTTCTCCAAAAAACTCCTGAAAAAAAGGATCATCAAAAAAGGGGCTATTGGGACGAGTAATGATCGCTTCGGTGTCAATTCGCACTACTGCCGCACCCGTGCGCGCCACTGCCTTAGCGACAAAACTTTCCGCCGTCATCTCCGGGGGAATTCTGGCCAGATCGGCGGCATCGCTGGGCAGATTTTGAGCATTTACCGCCGCTAAACTGCTAAAACCGAGCATAATTCCCAGAAAAGTTGCCAAAGCATGGGTAATAGTTCGCCGTAACCCTGTAGGAAGTTTCATACTTTGATCTCTGATTCTTATGTTTTGACTGTTTCTGTCTATTGGTTGACAGACGGACTATTAAAAATCTAACAAATCGATCGCTCCGATTAAACTAAGACGCATCTTAACCGCCTATCCTTAGATTAGCTGACCCCCCCTTGCCACCCCTTGCCACCCCGATGTCGGGTAGGGTTGGGAGGGTAGGGTTGATTCATGAATCAACCCTACCCAACCCTAGGGTTGGGGGGTCTTGTCTCTTGTCTCTTGTCTCGTCTCAACAAGCAATTTAAAGGCGCGGGCAGCTTAAACCAATTAGTTGACACCAAATCCGCCAGCAGACGGATTTGGTCATGGTTTGCCGTTCACTAATCTCTGATCACTAGGGGCGATTGCAGGGTAATATTTAAATCTCGATCGGGGTTAACAGAGTATAACTGCACGGAACTACCACCGACAATTCCCGCCGCCGGTAAGCCCCATCCTGCAAGGGTTCCCACGGCTGCCCCCGCTAAGACATCGAGAACTTCGATCTTGCGATCGCCCGTAAGAGCAGCGATCGCTGTGGCTGCCCCCGCACCGGCGAGGGTTCCCCCTAAGATATCTTGAGTTTTTGCCCCTTTACGCAGGGTTTCAGTGGTAGTAATTAATCGCGAAGTAGCATTGAGGGGAATGGTGCGATTGCCCCCATCGAGGCCAATTTCATCGGCAATAAACCGCACACCTCGGCCCGCCGCTTCTAAAGTACCCTTGACTTCACTTCCCGCTGCAATCACCACAATCCCATTGCGGTTACGAATATCTCTGGCTACGGTTAAAGTCAGAGGAATAACATCACTTTTAGAAACTAAAATTTTATCGGCTTTCTCGTAATTCAAAGGGATAACTGTTCCCACCGGAATCGAGATTTGTTGAGCGATGAGACGTGGCCGATTAATATTACTTTGAGCGAGGACGGGAAAAGTACCGGACATCGACCCCATGAGCAGGGTAATCAGTAAAGCTGTACTGGCTCTAGTAACAGGATTCATAGACATAGCGGTTATCCTCTCAAAAAACAACAGTGAACTTTCTCTGTTTCTAGATTATTTTTTTCTGTCTGTCATGTCAGTCCCCTCAACAGGGAATTTTTTCTCTCTCTATAGGGAAAAAAGTAGAATGGGAAAGTTTCCGCATTTTGTCCATCGACCGCAAAAGAGAGCCGAAAAGCCTAGAATAGTAAAAAACCTCGGATTACCATCGTCTATGGAACTCGCTGCCGGAAACATCCTTAGTCATCGCTACCAAATTATCCGTCAATTGAGAAAAGGGGGATTCGGACAAACTTTCTTAGCCTGCGATCGCCAGTTACCCAATCAAAATCGTTGTGTGATCAAACAATTTAAACCCCAGTGCCAGGATGCCGAAACTGTAGCCATCGCTAGACGACTCTTTGAAACCGAGGCGAAAATCCTGCAAGAATTGGGCAGTCATCGCCATATTCCCCGTTTATTTGCTTATTTTGAGGAAAATGGGCAATTTTTCCTCGTGCAAGAATACATTGAAGGGGAAGATTTAGCCAGAGAAATTACTGCCGGTGTCTATAGGCAAGATGAAGGGAAAGTGGTGGCTTTATTAACAGAAATTCTCTCAATTCTCGAATTTGTCCATCACAAACAGGTGATCCATCGCGATGTTAATCCCTTTAATCTTATTCGTCGCAGCCAAGATCATCAATTGGTTTTAATTGATTTTGGTGCTGTCAAACAAATTAGCACTCAAGTGGTTAAAGAAGGTAAAACCGTTTCTACCATCGCTATTGGTACCCCTGGTTATTTCCCCAGTGAACAGGCCCAAGGTTATCCGCGTTTTAGTAGCGATATCTATGCCACTGGTATTATTGGATTACAAGCTTTAACCGGTGAAGATCCCGAAGATATTCCACTGGATGCTCGCACGGGGGAAATTCTCTGGCAACATTTGGCCATGACTAGCGCCGAGTTTAGTTATGTTATCGAGCGCATGATCCGCTATGATTTTCGTCAGCGTTATACCAGTGTCAGTGAAGCATTAATCGATCTGAGAAAATTAGGTAAAATTTATCATCTCGCTCCGAAAACTACCTATGGGGTGAAACCTCAAGGTCAGGTTGCTCGTCAAGGGAAATCTTGGCTAACAAAAATCTTGTTTGTCTCTGGGACAATTGGCTTAATAGTCGGTGCTTATCTGGGTTTTAACTATTGGCAAAATTCTCGTAATTCTCTTGATCACTATCAACAAGGTCAGACTTTTTATCAACTCAAACGCTATACTGATGCCCTTAATTCCTATGGTCAAGCCTTAAAAATTAATCCCGATTATCTTGAGGCATTGCAAGGAAAAGCTGATGCTTTATTAGCTTTAAAAAGATACTCGGAAGCTTTAAATACCTACGAAAAAGCTATTCAAATTAACCCAGATTCCGCTTGGCAAGCTTGGCTCGGTCGCGGGCAAGCTTTAGATAAATTAGGCAAAAATCAGGAGGCTTTGGAAAGTTTTGAGCGGGTCTTATCTTTTAATCCTGCCGCTAGTCAAGCTTGGCAAGGTAAAGCCGATATCTATCTAGAACTGCAACAATATTCCGCCGCCCAAAAAGCTCTTGACAAATTGTTAACTTTTCAGCAAAATGATGCCAAAACATGGTATAAAAAAGGCTGGTCATTACAAAATATTGAGGATTATGAAGGGGCAGTTAAAGCCTATGATCAGGCTCTAGCGCTCGAATCGGATAATGCCTTAATTTGGTATCAAAAAGGTAATAGTTTCTATCAATTAAATAAAGTTAATGATGCTTTAGAAAGTTATAGCAAAGCTGGACAATTTAATCCTCAATTTTCCCAAGCTCACTATAGTCAAGGGATTATTCTGCAAAAATTAGGTCGCAATTCAGAAGCTTTGGAGGCATTTACTCAAGCAACTAAAGCCAATTATAATTATTATCAAGCTTGGTTAAATCAAGGGGCATTACTTCATCAAATGGAAAGATTTCAAGAAGCGATCGCATCCTACGAAAAAGCTCGCCGCATTTCTTCCCAAAAAGCCGAAGTTTTTATCGGTATCGGTAACGCTTGCTATCGTTTAGGCGACTATTCTCAAGCCATAACCGCCTATCAACAGGCGATTCAAAGACAAAAAGATAACCCCGAAACCTGGAAAAGTTTAGGCAATAGTTGGTTTAAACTCGGTCAATACGAGCGAGCGATTCAAGCTTATCAAGAATCACTTCGTTATCGTTCCAATGACCGAGAAGTGCAAACACAAAAACAACTGGCAGAAACTCGCTGGCAAGAACTTCAGCAATCTTCCCAAAACCAAACCCCCAAAGTCGATAATGAGCAACAGGTTCCTTAACTTCCGCTCTTTTTCGGCAGCTTTATCGCTTTTTACCGGTATTTCTCGGCAATAATTCCCGTCCTTGATAAAACTGTTTTTTCAGTTCTCCCAAGCGCCAATAAGCTCCCACCATAATTACAGTTAATGCTGTCAGCACTGTCACGGGAAGGAGGGCCGATTGACCGAAAATTAGGGCTAAAAGTGGTAGAGATAGACCAAGAACAATAGCGATCGCTATTGTTAACCCCCGCAGACGATTAATATTTTTTAAAGCCCCTTGACAAACAGCACAATTTTTGGTATGGGAGTGATAGCGTTTGAGGAGAATCTCTTTTGATTGTAGGGGGGGAAAAGGTTGACCGGCGAAAGGATCAGCTTGGTATTGATTAACCCAATTGCGATACTCAAACACTAATAAATCCGCTTTGGTAGGGAGATAACAAGCTTGACTAAAATTCCGACTATCCCCCTGAGCTTGCAGATAACGCTCTTGATAGTAGAGAAAAATCTGATCATCTTCAAGAATAGCGTTTTGATTGATGTGGGAATACCAAGTGGGGGTAAGCTTAATGAAGAATTTCGGCAGTTTAGAGTTAAATTTAAAGGGAAAACGAGCAAAGAGACGACATTCTCCCTGACGGATTGGAGTTGCATAGACTGCTGTTAAAGTCCGTCCGAACTTTTCCGAGGTGAGATCGTGGTAAATGAATCCGGGGGCGATAAAATTGCTGTATTGCTGACCTAATTTACCTTTACGCGGTCCTTCGGGCCAAATACCCTTAAATCCCTGACGATTGGACTCGATAATTTCTAACTCCATAGGAGCGGCATTGGCCCGATTACCGATGGTGAGATGATGGGTATAGGGAACATGACTAGAATCGATAATATTTTCGATTAAAGTGACGGCCGAGTAGGGTAGATCTCGAAATGTATCCAAACAAATCCAAGCATCGGCATCCTCCTCCATGGGTTCAATAATTGGAATCGCAGTCAGGGGAGCATTTTCGGGATTACCCGCATAAACGAATAATAATCCCTGACGGATAGCCGTGGGAAAAGACCGCACACAAGCGCGTCGAGAGGTGTTAGCTTGACTGTTTTCCGGTTGTTGGGGAATAAATTCACAGTTTCCTCCTCCGGAAAAAGACCAACCGTGATAGGGACATTCTAGATGTCCGCTTTCGTTAAGACGACCTTCTGAGAGAGGAGCGAGACGATGGGGACATTTATCCTCGAAAACTCGCCATTCTTGCTGATTTTTGTCCCACCAAATCACTAAATCCTCTTCTAGTAGGGTAAAGCGTTGGGGCTGCTTTTTGTCTAAATCTTTGACGTAGTAGATAGGATACCAAACTTGACGACAATCAAAGCGATCGATATCTGTTCCCCCGATGGGATAGGTAGCAGTGCTGCTCAACATAAATTTTAAAATAAGTTAACATTTCTCCTCCAAAATCTAACAAATTTAATCGACAAAAGGGGACAGATGCCGGTATCTGCTGGGGAAACAAACACTGGCACTATATTTTGGGGTGATAATTAAAGGGTAGTCTCCCATGGATAAAGCAAGAATGGGAGAAGGATCAAGATGAAACTAAGGGGAGTTTACCAGAATGTCCGGAGAAACCGTCACTTATTCCCTAGAAACTGTCTTAAAGGATATCAAAGACAGCGTTAAGGATGTTAGTCAAAAAATAGATAATCTACAAAGGGACGTTAATCAAAAATTTGACAAGATTGATGAGCGCTTTGACAGAATCGATGAAAGATTAAATAAAGTAGAGATAGGATTAGCTACTTTGACCGAGAAAGTCGTAGGGATGGATAAACGACTGGAAAAGGTGGAAAACGAACAAGTTAAATCGATAGGATTGGTCGCTTTAACCGAGAAAGTCGGGGGGATGGATAAACGACTCGAAAAGGTGGAAAGTGAACAGGCTACCTTGACATCCTCGCCGCCGTAAAACGGACGGCGATTCCCAAACCTCACGATTTAGGTTTCTGCTTCTGTCCCGAAGGATTTTTCGCACCTGCCTTAACAGATTTACTCTGTTCTGGTCTTATGGTCGCTCTACAGACTGACACCGCAAGCCCTGCGGCCAAAATATTTTTACTGGCGTTAATATCT
>NZ_JADBTF010000310.1:0-23617 GCF_020246295.1 Microcystis sp. M090S1
GTTTCAAGCGTCTTTGTAGCAATTTAAGCTTACTCTGTACTTTCAACAAAAATCGAGGGGCTTTGATTAAATCTCCCCGTGAAGTAGCGACAAAACTTTCAATTCCCGCGTCAATTCCTAAACAGGTCTTCCCTACTGTCATATCGGGAACTAATTCCGTAGATTGGAAGGAAACCGAAACGTAAAATCCCGACGCTTTGCGGATAATTCGAGCTTGTTTAGGCTCGAACCAGGGCGGGTACTTTCTGGATTTCCTAATCCGAATTTTTCCCAATTGTGGAAAATTTAAGTATTCGTCACCTAAGAAGTTTATTGTAGGGGGTCTAAGTGGGTTTTAGCCTAACTGCCTAATCAAACAACAATCTTAAGCTTTATCTCCTCAGTCCTCAACAGTGGTACAATTGCCGTCATAGCTAGGGGTGTCTGAGGCAATCAGGCTGAGAAAGACCCTTAGAACCTGAGACTGGGTAATTCCAGCGTAGGGAAGCTGTTTACAGAGGAAATAAAATTATGAGACAAGAATGGGTTGCCCCCCGGCGCGGACAAGCAAATGTATCGCAAATGCACTACGCCCGTCAGGGGATAATTACCGAAGAGATGGCTTATGTGGCAAAACGGGAAAATCTCTCTCCCGAATTGATTCGCAGCGAAATCGCCCGAGGAAGACTGATTATTCCCGCTAATATCAATCACCTCAACCTCGAACCTATGGCGATCGGTATTGCTTCTAAGTGTAAAGTTAATGCTAATATCGGGGCTTCCCCTAACTCCTCGAATATTAACGAAGAACTGGAAAAATTACACCTAGCGGTCAAATACGGCGCAGATACGGTGATGGATCTCTCCACCGGTGGCGGTAATTTGGACGAAATTCGCACTGCGATTATCAATGCTTCTCCTGTCCCCATCGGTACTGTACCCATCTATCAAGCGGTGGAAAGCGTTCACGGCAATATTGAAAAACTCACCCCCGAAGATTTCCTCCATATTATCGAAAAACACGCCGGGCAAGGGGTAGATTACATGACTATTCATGCGGGAATCCTCATCGAACACCTGCCTTTAGTCAAAACCCGTCTGACCGGGATTGTCTCCCGGGGTGGTGGTATTATTGCTAAGTGGATGCTACACCACCACAAGCAAAATCCTCTCTACACCCATTTCGATGAAATTATCGAGATTTTCCAGCGTTATGACGTTTCTTTTAGTCTCGGTGACTCCCTGCGTCCTGGTTGTACCCACGATGCTTCCGATGCGGCCCAATTAGCGGAATTGAAAACCCTCGGCCAACTGACGCGCCGCGCTTGGGAACACGATGTACAGGTGATGGTGGAAGGACCGGGCCATGTTCCCATGGATCAAATTGAATTTAATGTGAAAAAACAAATGGAGGAGTGTAGCGAAGCACCTTTCTATGTTCTTGGTCCCCTTGTCACCGATATTGCTCCAGGGTACGATCATATCACTTCGGCGATCGGGGCGGCTCTGGCGGGTTGGTACGGGACGGCGATGTTATGTTATGTCACCCCGAAAGAACATCTCGGTTTACCCAACGCTGAAGATGTGCGAAATGGCTTAATTGCCTACAAAATAGCGGCTCATGCGGCAGATATCGCCCGTCATCGTCCCGGAGCGCGGGATCGTGACGATGAACTCTCCATTGCTCGTTATAATTTCGATTGGAATCGTCAATTTCAGTTATCCTTGGATCCCGATCGCGCTAAGGAATACCACGATGAGACTTTACCCGCAGATATCTATAAGACGGCGGAGTTTTGTTCGATGTGTGGACCGAAATTCTGTCCCATGCAAACTAAAGTCGATGCCGATGCGATTACGGAATTAGAGAAGTTTCTCGCTAGTCAGAATCAAGACAATTTAACCCCGGTTTAAAGGGGAGTTAAGGGAAGGGCTGACTTGATTTCAGCCCTATTCCTAGGATAGAAGTCAAAATTCTGGGAATAGCCGCCGATTTTTTGACTAATTGACCCGTTTTTCTAGATATTGACCGATCATCAATTCTTGACCGGCGCGAGAGATAATAGTTTGTCGGGTGCGATATTGTTGACCGATGAGTTTAATTTCTTCTTCAAAGACAGAACCGGCGTATTCTGTTCTCAGACAGAGAGTAGAGGGGTTAGGAAAGGTATAAATAGCGCTAACGGGTTTATCCGTCGCAAATCCCCGATCGCGATAGAGAATATTATCTAAAATGCCGAATATAGTCGAACCGTTGGAGGGTTTTTTACTCTGGGGACGCAGATAATTACTTTGCCAAGTGACTTCCGTACCACCTAATAAAGCTGTATCTTCCAGATTATGTAAACGGGCAAGTTGAATTAATGGTTCGCTGCCTTGGGGTAAATATTTAATCTCGATGGCGCTGATAACTTCTTGGGGTTCCGTTTCTTGGGTGAGGGTGTAATAACGTCTCTGGGATTGCCAGCGTCCTTCTGTCTGCTTAAAAAAGGCTAAAGCCGAGGTTTCCAGCGATAATTGGGCGGTTTGAATTAATGTCATAGAAATAAAACCTTTCCTGTTTTTTGGGAGAGCAGATTTGTTATCCTTGGTCAAGAGTTTGCCAGAGAATTGTTACACATCTTAATACAATTATAACCCTGCATGGAAATTAAGTGGTAGGGGTGTTGAGGGAGATAATTGGGAAAAAGTCGCACAGATACAGCATTTACAGGGAAAAAACGGGATAAAATTGCTAAAACCTGCGAGCTTATCCTAGTTACTTCCATTTACCCCTATCTATCGATTAATTCTGTCAAATTGGCTACAGAGAGGCCGAGGTTCTTCCCCCAACCCCTTTTTTACCTTTTAAGTACCTAAGCAAAATTAATTACACATCTAAGCCGTCAGCTTTTTGCTGTGATCAGTAAACAGTGAACTGAAAACTCAAATCCGATCCCTGATAGCTGTCTCCTGTCTCCTGACTCGGAGACTCCTGACTCCTGACCCCACCAACAAACTTTTTGCCGCAAACCCTACTTACTTTTCACCCGATCTGCCCGGTCTTGGTATTGTTAAAAATATAGAACCTCCGAACAAGGTCTCAACTCTGTGCAGTTAAAACAAGTCATCATTGCCCATAAGGCCAATCATCCCCAAAGTAAAGCATGGGCGGAAAAATGCGCTAAACAGTTAGAAGCCCGTCAGTGTAAAGTTTTAATGGGACCCAGTGGCTTTAAAGATAATCCCTATCCGGTATTTTTAGCCTCAGCATCGGAAAAAATCGACCTCGCCATTGTTTTGGGGGGAGATGGAACCATTTTAGCCGCCGCTCGCTATTTAGCTCACGAAGACATTCCGATTTTAGCGGTGAATGTCGGCGGCCATCTGGGGTTTTTAACGGAACCTTTGGAGATTTTCCAAGATACGGAGACGGTCTGGGAGCGTTTACAATCCGATCACTATGCGGTACAACAACGGATGATGTTAAAGGCCAGAATCTATGAAGGGGATAAAAGAAATCCGCAGCCAGTGAGCGAGGCATTTTATGCCCTGAATGAGATGTGTGTGAAACCCGCTAGTATCGATAGGATGCCCACCTCGATCCTCGAAATCGAAGTGGACGGGGAAATAGTAGATCAGTACCAAGGCGACGGCCTATTAGTGGCCACTCCCACGGGGTCCACCTGTTACACCGCTTCCGCTAATGGCCCGATTATACACCCCGGCATGGAAGCGATCGCTGTCACCCCGATTTGTCCCTTGAGTCTCTCCAGTCGGCCGATTGTCATTCCCCCGGCATCTCTGGTCAGTATTTGGCCCCTGGGAGACTACGAATTAAACACTAAACTCTGGATGGATGGTGCTTTAGCCACTTCCATTTGGCCTGGGCAATGGGTGGGAGTTACCAAAGCTGAAAAATTCGCCCAATTTATTATCCTGCGGGAAAGCTATTCTTTTTATCAGACTCTACAGGAAAAATTACAATGGGCCGGGGCGAGAATTCATTATGATGGCAATCGTCATAATTAGGAATGGCTCAAGAGCTTCTGGGAGTGGTGTCTGGGGGATGATTGAGTATATCTTCTAAAATTGGTCATTACCTCCGATTTTATCAGTCAATCCCAGCTTTTGCGGGTAGAACCCCCCAAACCCAGAAGCGCATTTACTGATTGTCGGTATTTCTGCAAGAGAGGGTCAAAAGTTGTCAAAATATTTGACAAAGTTGCCCCTTTGTGGTAAGAAATTGGGTTATTCTTGTCCCGTAAATTTTAAATTTCATCCCATCCAGTTAAGCCAGAAGACATAACATAACTGGTAACGGTTGCTTCAAAAAAGTTCGCTTTGGTGTGGCCTTCTTTTTTGGTATCGGAGAAGCGTTCCAGATGGTTATAGGGACTTTTGTTATACTTTTCTTCCCTGTATAAAGGCTCAAGTCCGATCGCTTTCAGCCGAATATTAGCGAGGTATTTAGTGTACTGTTCGGTACTGTATTCGGTAATACCTAAAATGTCGTTGCCAACAATGTGATTTGTCCAGCGACATTCGTGTTTAACGGCAGTATCGAACATCTCATAAATCTGTTCAACGGAATGGGAAAAAGTTGCCATGGCTTCGGGAATAAGTTTCTGATACAAACGGACGTGACTTAATTCGTCCCGGTTGATCATTTTGAAAACGTCAGCGCTACCAGACATTAGCTGTCGAGAAGCGAGATTATAGAAAAAGATAAAGCCGTTATAAAAATACAAACTCTCCAGTAAATAGTCGGCAATAAGAGCGATAAAATAGCTTTCAGTAGTTTGTTTGTCGATGTATTGCTGGTAGAGACTAGCGATAAATTGACAGCGATCCCTGAGAACTTTATCGGTGCGCCAAAAGTCATAAACTTCACCTCTGCGATCCGAGGGAATAATGGTTTCAATTAAGTATTGATAACTTTGATTGTGCATGGCTTCTTGAGAAATTTGTTCCGCCATACAAAGACTAATTTCTGGCGCAGTGACGCTACCTTTTAGGTGGGGAATATTACAGGTTTGTACGGAATCAAGAAAAGTTAGATAGGACAAAATACCATCATAAGCATATCTTTCTTCATCGGTAAGATGCCCGTATTCAGTTACGTCTTGAGTGATATCTAAGCGTTGCGGAATCCAGAAATTTTCGCGCATTTGTTGATATAAACCCACGGCCCAGGTGTAGCGGACATCGTTTAACTGCATCAGGTTGGTGGTGTTACCAAACCAGATCGAACGGTTTTCGATCGCATCATCTCCCGCTGGATTGAAGATCGGGGAAATGGGCATCGAATGGCAAGAATTAACTAAATGTAAGGACATGATTACTTGGATATTATGGCACTTTTAGGTTATAATAGATTTTCGGTAAAAAGTCAAATGCTTTGATTTTGATTAGGAATAAATGCAAAATCTAGGGCTTCTGCCAAAGTAAATGGGCAATCCTTCGGGAATTTCTCTAGGTTTATCCCTGTTTCAATAGCGGCTTTTTGTCTGGCTTTATTATAGCATTTTTTTAAATTGTCTTCTGTTAAAAAACTCTTAAGACTAAGGCTATTTTCTAAATCTTCTTCGATTCTTTCTCGCTGCTCAAAAAGGGTTAATGCCCAGCTTCTGGTTTGTTTTTCTGGCTCTTGTAAGTATTTTAGTAAATGCCATAAAATCACAATCAGATTGCTTTTTAATGCTTTCTGTTGACTGATAGACATAGATTTTATTTCGTCAATTAAATTCTCTAAATCTAAATCAGAAAATTGATGATTTTCTAGTAAATATATGGTTTTCTCTAGCCAGAGATAATAATCCTGTTCGTATAAGTTCTTTTCCATAATTATCCCCATTATTTTGATATTTCAGGAAACCAATCCTCATTTAAAGCCTGTTCTATAGTGCAAATTGGAGCTAAACCGACCAAATTTTCAGCCATTCCAGATAATTCGATCAAAGAAATACGAGCTTCTTGAAAAGAGTTGTTAAAAATTTCAATTAGATAAGGCTGTAGACTAGGACTATCGGCAATAATTCTTTTTATGGCACGACGGAAATTCCTAATTTCATTTTTCCATCCTCTTTGATTATATTCTAATTCCGATTCCCAGTAAGCTAGTTTCAGCAAATGTTCTAATAACCGAGTTAAATAACTTTCTAAACTTCGTTTCTCACTTTTACCCATGCTACTAATTTCGTCAATTAAATTCTCTAAATCTAAATCAGAAAACCGATGATTTTCTAGTAAAGATATGGTTTTTTCTAACCAGAGATAGTAGTCTTTTTCGTATAAGTTCTTTTCCATAATTATCCCCCATTATTTTGATATTTCAGGAAACCAATCCTCATTTAAAGCCTGTTCTATAGTGCAAATTGGAGCTAAACCGACCAAATTTTCAGCCATTCCAGATAAATCCAGAAACAATTTACGGGCATTTTGATAACAGGACGAGAAAATTTCCGCTAGATAGGGCTTTAAACTGGGACTGTCTTCAATAATTTGTTGAATTCCTAGGCGAAAGTTACGAATTTCATTTTTCCATCCTCTTTGATTATATTCTAATTCCGACTCCCAGTAAACCAGTTTTAGCAAATGTTCTAATAACCGAGTCAAATAACTCTTTAAACTTTGTCGTTGGCTTTTGCCCATGTCGCTAATCTCCTCGATGAGATTATCCAAATCTAAATCGGAAAATTGATGATTTTCTAGTAAAGATATGGTTTTCTCTATCCAGAGATAATAATCTTTTTCGTATAAATCACTCTTCATTGCTTAATCCTCTCCGAGAAACTCAGGAAACCAATTTTCATCTAAAATTTGGTCGATTGCTCCAATAGGTGTAGCACTTAAAAGTCTTTTATCGATGCCAGAACCTTCAACAAATAGATGGCAAGCATCCTCATAACATTGCTCAAGAATCTCGGTGAGGTAAGATGCTAAGTTTGTATTATAATTTCCATCCTTTTTGTTGCTAATAATTCTTTTTATTTGAATGCGAAAATTTAAAATCTCCCGTCGCCACTTGTTTTTATTGTAATCGCGCTTAGATTGCCAATAAGTTAATTTAAGTAAATGTTCCAAGAGTTTAGTTAGTAAACTCTCTAACTTCTGACGTTCTCTTCTGGACATATCTTTGATTTCTTCAATTAAATTTTCTAAATCCAACTCAGAAAACTGGCGATTTTCTAGTAAAGATATGGTTTTATCTAACCAAAGATAGTAATCCTGTTCGTATAAGTTCGTTTCCATAGTCCCTCACCTTAATTAACTATAATCCAACCAAATCATCAGTTATTATTATCCTCATATTCAGGAAACCAATCATCATCCAAAGCTTGGGCAAGAGTGAGAATTTTTTCCCTAGGCAAAGTATTGATTTTTACTCCCATTTTTCTAGCTAGGATACGAAGGGCTGACTGATAACATTTATCAAAACTATTCTCTAGATAGGACTTTAAACTTGGATTATCATCAAGAACTTCCCATAAATCAATTCTAAAAATAGTAATTTCTCCTTTCCAGTGATTAGCATTATATTGGCTTTCCGATTGCCAATAAGCGAGTTGCAGCAAATGTTGTATTATTCTAGTCAATAAACTTGTTAAGGTATGTTTTTCCTTGATACCCATACTTTTAATCTCCTCGATGAGATTATCTAAATCTAAATCGGAAAATTGATGATTTTCTAGTAAAGATATGGTTTTCTCTATCCAGAGATAGTAATCCTGTTCGTATAAAGTCTTATCCATAGCTGTGATTAGGTGATCAATAAAACTCATTTTATCAGTCCTAATCTTTGATGTAAAAAAATTAAGGTGGGCATTGCCCACCGAAGTTAACCTTAATTAGCGCAACTAGAACAACTATCGTCAGACTCTCGAAAATTGTCCTTTTGTACGGTACGGATATAATAAATCGCTTTACACCCCAATTCCCACGCCATAACTAGGGTATCAAAGATATCTTTGGCAGTGAGACAACGGTTGGGTTCTTCGGGGAAATAAACCCCTTCATTGAGGTTGAATAATAACTCCATAGAAATCCCCGTATCGATCCATTCTTGCATAGTAGCGATCGCTTTCACCACTTGCTGCTGTTCGAGATTTTTGTTCTCTGAATAAAACCAGAAAGCTTCTTCAATAAAAGGTGGTGCGATGGGAACGGTTCCCTTTGCCCATTTATCGTAGAAAAAGCGACTATAAACCGGCAAAACACTAGCGGTACATCCCTGTACCAAACTAGAGGAAGTATTAGGAGCAATGGCGGTAATATGGGAATTACGGATGCCAAATCGTTGAATATCTTCGGCTAATTGTTGCCATCTTTGCGGTTGCACCGCATTATTTAAAAACCATGCCACTGGTTTTGCTCCGATTAATTTACCTTGACTCCATTCACTACCCAAGAAAGCTTGATAAGCACCGCGTTCTTTGGCTAATTCCATCGAGGAATAGGTACACCAATAGCCAATTTCTTCAAATAAATTACTAATTTCTGACAGGTTATTGTAGGATAATTTCCGTTTAGCTAACCAGTCAGCCAATCCCATCGCCCCTACCCCAATAGTGCGATATTTATCGTTGTGGTTTTTAGCATTATCAAAGGGAGGATTAGTGATATCGATAGTATTGTCGAGAATCCTGACAGCGATTTGACAATTAGACTCGATTTCTTCCCGGTCGATATTGGCTAAATTAAGGCTAACTAAATTACAACAATGGGCAGTTTTATCGGGGGTGACATTGCTGAAAGATTCGGTGCATTGTCCTGTTAGAATGCCGTTAAACATTCCCAGATGACGCTTGGGTTCTGTAAAACAGTAGGTGTCATCTCGACGACAGGTTAACTCTACCGATTCAATGCGGATAAACTGAGTGGCCGAACGTTGGGGTTCTTTTAAAGTCCATTGTAAGCGATGAGTTTTAAGTCCCAATTGACCAAGTTGAAATAGTCCGACAGAATTAATCAGTAAACGATATTTTGGTTGACAGAGATATTCTTGATAATTTCCCTTTCCATTTGGCATCAATTTATAGCCACCGTCATCCATAACAGTAACTTTGGAATCAACTCCTAAAGTCTGTAACATTAGGCGAATATCGAGCAAAAATTGCCGGTTAACAGAAGCAATCTGGAGAGACTCGTTAGAACCATTGCGGGCAACTGTTCCATCGGCATCAAGTAAACCAGCTAACCATTCTAAACGAGATTTAATTGTGTAACCATTTAGAGGAACTGTAAATTTACTGGGAATATCTAACGGGAGTTTACAGACGATCCGATCTTGTTTACTGTCATGATAGACCGCTAGGGTATCGGTTTCTTTTCTCCAAAAAGTACCTTTTTCAATAGAGCCATTTCCCTGATATTTGTTACGAATAGCCAATAAGGGAAGTAACTCTTTTTTAACTCCGTATAGGTCAACTTCTGGCATTCCATTGTTCCCGTAACTCCCATCTCCAGAAAAGAATCCTGCGGTGTAGGCGTAGGGAAAGTCAAGATCATTTTCTGACTGGATGAGAGGCAGCTGGTATTTAATTAATTTATCCCCTTGTTTGAGGTCTTTTGCCTCCACAATTTCCACGGTTCCCTTGTAGTTTTTCTGAACGTAAAACTTATGGTAGTAAGTACATTCCAAGGACTCTCCGTTAGAGAAATTGACCTTTAATAAAGGCTGGTTTTCTCCAGTCTTTTTAACTAATACTTCTGACCACTCCAATCCATTCCAGACATTAACATATTCCCCCACCAAATCAGCGATTGCTATTTGTCCTCGGTCAGTGAGAATTTTTGTTTCTCCCGCGACGCATAAATTTACACCGGGGATATAGCCATCGTGTTTATTAGGATTAGCGCGATTGATGGTATCTTTGAAGGCAATGTAGGGCATTCCTGTTTCTACTTGGGAACGCATGATACTTTTAAATAAGTCCCGGGCATTGATTTTTTTATAGAGGAGAATCTCTTGATCTAAATTAGCTTCTACTAAACGATAGGCCTCTTCAAATTCTTCCCCCCATAGTTCCGCTAATTCTATACCTAATTTATTGCGAACTTCGTAGGGATCTACTAATGTCCACTCGGCTTTATTTATCACCCGACGCATGAATTCATCGGTGATAACTAATTGGGGAAAAACATCATAAGCTTTACGTCTTTGATCACCGTTTTCTGTCTGCATTTCCAGAAATTCTGGCACATCTAAATGCCAGATGTCAACACCGATAGTTACTGCCCCGGCGCGTCTTCCCCCCTGATTTACTGCAATAGCTGTATCGTTGAGTAATTTAATCCAAGGAATAATCCCCCCGGAAGCATTAGCTTTCCCCATTACCCAGCTACCAGTGGCGCGAATTCTACTCACATTCACCCCGACACCGCCACCATTTTTTGAGATGCGGGCAGCATTAGTAATCTCGTCGAAAATGCTTTCTAAACTGTCGTCAATGGAGAGGATAAAACAACTGGTTAAGGAACCTTTGGGAGTGCGTAAATTGGCTAAAATTGGGGTGGCGAGAGAGATTTTTCTTTGAGCAATCCCTTGATAAAATTTCTTCGCCCAGGGGAGTCTATTAGCTGGTTCTTCCACAGTGGCAAGCAGCAAGGAACAGGTTAATAATGCCTCTTGGGGTAACTCATTTTTGAGTAAATAACGGCTAGTGATTAACAATGCCCCTGCGTAATCATAATCGATGTCCCAATCAGGATTAATCCAAGAACCAGCTTCTTTTAATTCTGCCTCGGAATAGATGAGAATCCTTTCGTCGTATAGCAACTTTTTAACTTGAGTTTTGACAGTTTTCTCGTAATTTCCGTACTGATAACCCCGGGCTACTAAGGTATCTTTCCAAAGACTCCAAATATGCAATCTTCCCGCCACATAGCGCCAATCCGGTTCCTCTGGACTACACATTTCTAGGGCGCAATTAATTAAATTATCCTGTATTTCCCTAGTGGTAATCCCATCCCGCAGGCGTGTGGTTAAACCCGCTTCTAAGGCGATTGAATTGACTTTTTTGCCCTCACAAGCCCACTCTACCACGTCGCGAATTTTGCCGATATTTAAGCTTGTGGTGGAACCATCGCGCCGAATCACTCTAATTCCATGGCTGCCCATATTAGCTAAAGGGGTAGAACGAAAGGGTATTACTTCGTTATTTTTGTGAATGGAGACGGCAGTAGTCAAGGGCTTTGATTGCATAATTGGAAAATTGCGGCGTTAAAAAATTTGACAAATTAATCTATTTGTACTAGAATATTCTATCAGATTTTCTGGGAAAACACAACATCTAGCGTGTTAAATAATCCTATCACTCTATATATGGTATAGCTAGGATTATTTTGTTCCCTAAAAACAGTGTTTTGGATGACATTTTCTGGAAAAAATTCTTGATTTTTCCCAGAAAACAGTTCTTTTGTATGCTTGACAAAAAAACTATTCTTTGATAGCAAAAACAGATTGACAAAATACTTTTGATCCGATTCTGCTTGACTGCTGAGGAGGTTGTGGTCAGACTTTATTTGTTCTTAACTTTTCGATAATTTAAGACAAGAGTGGATTAAAAGTCAAATTTCCTCTGAGAACCTCTGAGAGAGTGAATTTTCTCTTTTCGCTATTTAGTGGCTTACCGCTAGAATAATAGGACAAAAACGCTATATATAGCGTCTAGCCAGTAGAGGACAAGGATGAAATATTTAGAAGAATGGCGTGATAGCGGGGTGGATGCGGAGTTAATCGATCTCAATGTCACCGGTTTAGCGGGGTTATCTCCCAGTGAATACCTACTCTACTCCCAAGAATTACCGCGACGCAATGATGGCAGAGTTAGGGATGATATTCTCAAGCGTTATGAACATATCAGTCAAGGCGGTTGGTGGTGTTCAGGAATTGACTTATTAACGGGTAATTATGACCTTTGGGGCTGTTTTAAGCCCGATTTTCCCCGTTTAAGCCTTGATAAGGCTAAACCGATTAAGTACGAACATCCCCCCCAAACCCCTACGGGAGTCTTTGCTTTGCGGGTTCCCCTGAAAATTTGGCAAAGGATAGCCCAGCATATCAGTATTAATATTTTAACTGAAGAAGTGGATAATAAGCAAGAGGATCTCGGTTTTTGGTCCTGGGTAATTAAACATCCAGAGATACCTATTTGTCTTACAGAAGGAGCGAAAAAAGCGGGGGCATTACTAACAGCAGGTTATGCGACAATTGCCTTACCCGGAATTCACAACGGTTATCGTACTCCCAAGGACGAATTAGGTAGAAGAATCGGCAAATCTCATCTAATTCCGCAGCTAGAAAAATTAGCTAATTCCGGACGAAAGATTTATCTAGTTTTTGATCAAGAAACTAAACCAAAGAACCAACAAGCGGTTAATTTAGCTTTACAGAGAATGGGTTATCTATTCAGTCAGGCTAACTGTCAGGTAAAGGTAGTTACTTGGGATGCTGCTGACGGTAAAGGGGTGGATGATTTACTAATCAATCGAGGAGAAGATTACTTCCAACAAGTCTATCAAAAAGCTACCTCTTGGGAAATTTGGAAGGCAGCGAGTTTAAATAGTTTAACTCTCCCACCTCATCTAGAGTTAAATAGCCGTTACTTGCCAGATATTGCTATCCCTACATCAGCGCAGTTAATGGCGATTAAATCGGCTAAAGGTACAGGAAAAACTGAGTTTTTAGCTAAGATAGTTAAACAGGCTATTGCCAATCAACAAAAAGTTTTAGTTATTGGTCATCGAGTCAAACTGGTAGAGGAGCTATGTCAACGCTTTGGTTTAAACTATATCAGCAAAATTAGGGATAATCCTGCGGCACAAATTTACGGTTATGGTTTATGTATTGACTCTCTCCATCCCCAATCACAAGCTAAATTTCAAGCGGAAGATTGGCAAGAAGCTATGATTATTATCGATGAGATCGAACAAGTCCTATGGCATGGGTTAAATGGGGATACTTGTAAAGCTAATCGAGTAGCAATTTTAAAGTCTTTAAAGTCTCTGCTACAAACTGTGGTCAGCAGTGGGGGAAAAGTCTTAGTTGCTGATGCTGATTTAAGTGATATTTCCCTAGAATATCTAACTTCTTTAGCGGCTATTAAACTAGAAACTTTCTTGATTAGTAACGAGTGGAAACCCAATTATCAGCAAGCTTGGCAAGTTTATAACTACTCTGATAATACTCCCCAACAGCTAGTTAAGGATTTAGTTGAACATATTAAAGAGGGAGGAAAACCTTTTGTTTGTCTATCGGCACAAAAATTAACCAGCAAATGGGGGACAATTACCCTAGAATCTTATCTAAGAAAGCAATTCCCTCAGAAGAAAATTCTGCGGATAGATTCAGAGTCATTGCCAGATTCTAGTCACGCTGCCTATCAAGCGATTGGCAATTTAAATCAGTTGTTGCTTAACTATGATATAGTTCTAGCTAGTCCTGCGATCGAAACGGGAATTAGTATTGATATTCAGCAACACTTTACCTCGGTTTGGTGTTTAGCACAGGGAATTCAAACTCCCACTTCTATCGCTCAATTTTTAGGGAGAATTAGAGAGAATATTCCTCGTTATATTTGGTCAGCAGTGTACGGATTTAATCAGGTGGGCAATGGTTCCACTTCTATCCCCAAACTTCTCACCTCTGGACACCGACTAACGGAGGTTAATATTCGCTTATTACACCAGTCAGATTTAGAATCTCTGGAGAATTTAGATACAACTTTTCAAGCGGAATCTCTCCTCTGCTGGGCAAAAATGGCTGTGCGAGTAAATGCTTATATGCTTAATTATCGTCAGTCAATTCTAGGTATTTTACAAGCAGAAGGTCATAGAATTAAAGAACGGAATCAGGAAGAAGAACTAGAAATAACCAATCAGTTAACGGCAGCAATTGAAGAAATTAGAGAACATAATTATCGTTCTGAATGCGACGCCATTGCCAGCGCAGCCGAGATCACGGAATCAGAATATCGTTGGCTTAAAAAACAGTTAATTAAGTCAGTGAAAGAAAGGAGAATTATCAGGAAATATGACCTATACAAACGCTATGGAATCCCCGTCACACCGCAATTAGTGATTAAAGATGATCAAGGATGGTATCAAGAACTACGCTTACATTACTTTTTGACAATTGGGCGACAATTTTTGTGCGATCGAGATGCTTTAATTGCCCGTAAACTGATAGAATCAGGTCACGGAAGTTTATTTATTCCCGATTTTAATGGTAGTCAATTAGGAGTGATTATCGGGACGTTAGAAGTGTTGGGAATTCCCGTATTATTAGCTAACCCTGAAAGAGAATTAACTAATCATGATGCCGATTTACAAAAAATGGCCGAAATCGCCATTAAAAACCGCAACGAGATTAAAACTATCACCAAGATTAACCTCTCTAATACTTCCCGTCCTCTGACGATTATTCGTAATTGTTTGAACTTGTTAGGTTATCAATTAACCAGCAAGGGCAGCCAGAGAATTGCTAAAAAATCTCTAAAAGTTTATCAGATTGTTGCCCCTCAGGATGGTAGAGAACAAGTGTTTCAACAATGGTTATTTAGAGACGAAAAATGTGCGGGAAGTTCCGAGATTTGGTATGAGGACTATCTCTTTTCTCTCCCCCAGAAACTATCTCTAGGCGAACCAGAAAATGCTTATATTCAATTAAGTCTAGAATTTAGTCTAGCTATGGAGAAATTGCCTATTTAAGCGACTTTTTTGCCTAAAATGACCACATCAGCCAGAAAATTGTCTAGATCGGCAATTTGAGGTAAATAACCCCATCGTTGAAAGCCGAATTTTTCAAAGAGACGAATACTGGCTTGATTGTGGGCAAAGATAATACAGATAAGATTAGATATACCCAATTTGGGACAGCGATTCAGGGCATATTCTACTAATAATTTACCGATTCCACGACCTTGATAATCGGGGGCAATATATAAACTAACCTCTGCCGTTTTTTGGTAAGCGACACGACCATAAAACATCTGTAAACTCAGCCAACCCACCACCCGACCTTCGATCGCTATTACCCAGATGGGATACTGTTCAGGATCGTGCTTTTTAAACCATTCTCGCCGACTTTCCAGGGAAATAGGCTTTAAATCTGCGGTTGCCTTGCGAGTGGGAACAGCAGCATTATAAATCTCGATAATTGTTGGTAAATCTGTTTCTTTAGCCTCGCGAATAATCATAGAATATCAAGTAAAAAGTCAAAAGTAAAAAGTAAAAAAATAATATTTCTTATTTTCTACCTACCTATCGGGTTGATTCTCAGGATGAAGTATAACCTAATTTTGCCTTGTCTCCTAACTTCAGAATTCTGCTAGATCTCTCAATCTTACTTTAAAATTGAGTTTGATAGCGGACGGTAAACTCATTCAAATTGTAATCGTAGGAAAAGCGGATAAAAGACTGGGAATTGACTCGATAGACGGTTTCCAAATTGGGAAGAATATTAAAATCCGTTGCCCTGATCGCATTACTAACCGCATTCTCCACATCATACACGACTCCTTGGGCTAAGAGGGGAATCGCCAACTGAACCACTCCAAATTGAATTAATTGTTCTGTATTTTTCCCCTGTAAACCATTAAAAACCGACAGCAATTGTTCCCCCAAAAGTCGAACGATTTCCCCTTGGCTGCGGGGGGGAGTGCTGGTTAATTTAACTAGGGGAGTATTAAGCAATCCCTCATCTTCACCTCTAGCAAAAGCCACTGCTTGTAAACAATTAGCAGCTTTTTGTAATTCTGTATCTGTATAGTTTTCCTCTAGGGGAAAAGGTGGACTATCGGGACGAATTTGGCACACTTCATTGATATTACGTCCTAAATTTGGTAGCAAGCGGTTTAATTCCCCTTCAACGCTGAGGGTGACATCGATCCTTTGAATACGATTGAGGCTATCATCGGGAATTTCATTGCTAGGAAAATCCCCCCCCGGACGGGAGATAGCAAAATCGCGAGATTGAGAAAATTCGCTGAGAATTGTTCGCAGTTGAATATCAACAAAGGGATTAAAAAGTCCCAACCCGCGACTAGAATCGAAAACAATAACATTTTGATTGCGTCGGTTAAGAAGAAAACGAGTATCGATGTAACTAACCCGTCCTCGATCGAGATTAATCACTCCATTGGTTTGTAATTTCTCCAGTGGAGTGAGCGGACCGTTCAAGGTTAAAGCACCACTAAAATCAAATTGATACAAAGGTTCTTGTTCAATTGATAATCCTGCTAAAGACACTTGGAAATTATTTAAAACTGGAGTAATATTTGTCGTCTGAGAAATGTTGAGAGGCTGCAGCCAGCGACTCACTGGTTTATCCGTTTCTTGATTAATTTCTGCGGTGCGAGGAAGAAAAACTTTACCCCTAGAAAGACGCACATTCCCCCCGATAATTGGTTGCTGAATTGTTCCCGTTACCATGGCATTCCCAGCAATTAATCCCCGATAAAGACCATTAATTGCTATATCTCCCTCTTGAATATTAACTGTTAAGGGATTAGGATTATTTTTGATGGCTTGAAAGAAAGGTAAAACTCCCACCACAGAAATTTGTCTGTCAGCGATCGAGCCTTGTAATTCCTCTACTGTTAAGCTTTCAGGGGTTAAACCAATGCGGCCATTTACGGTTAAAATCTCTGGAAAAGCAACACTGCGGATAGCGGCATTATTGAGAGTAACTATACCATTTGCTTCTAAATCTTTGATTTTTAAACCCTCTTTTATATCTAATCTTCCCGTCGCTGAAAGAACTACCTCTCCCTCACCGTTAACCCATTCGATGGCGTTTTGACTGATAGCTTCAATTAATTTGATTGCATCGGTTCCCAATTTTGCTTGGATTTTTAATTGATCATTACCTGGTAAGGGAGGATAGGGAATGCTGGCATAGATTTGGATTGATTCGGAGGAGGTTGTCCGCAAATCAAAACGATACTGATTATAGGTAAATAAACCAATTATATCCTGATTAATATTTTGGGCATTAATTGCACCGTCAATAAAGGCAAAATTACCCTGAATACGAGGATTTAATAAGGTTCCTGCAATTTGTCCTTGAGTTTTTAGACTACCGGATACATCCAAGGGAAACTGCACAAAATTTCTCAAGAGATCCAGAGAAAGATTTTCCACGGCAAAAGTTCCCTCTACTTTGTTTAGGGAAAAATCACCCGCTAAAAATACGGAAGAATCTCGTGATTTTAATCTAATCGGTTCTATCCTGAGCAACTGACGATTTAAGTTAAGATTAATTGTTACTTCATCAATCGGAATTAATTGGGTATCGGTGGTGACAATTCCCAGAGGGTTAACAATATTTACCGTCGGTCTTTGGGGTCGCCATTCCCATCTATTGCCCTGAAATTTTACGCTGAGATCGGGATTTTTTAAAGTCCCAGTTAAGGCTATATTTGCTTGATAACGGCCGCGAAAATCTAGTTCAGAAGGTATCCCGACTACCCCTCTTTCCCTTGCTAATTGCTGGATTATTTCTTCAATTTTTGCCCGCAAATTTACCTGTTGTGCTAGGGAAGCTTCGGGATTACCTACTTCTAGGGGACTAAGTTGAATAGCTGGGTTATTCTCGGAGGAGAAAAGGGTGATTAAACTGGTTAAATCATAGATACTAGCAACTGATAATAAATCTTGAATATAACCTTGATCTACCCTGAGTTTAGCTTCTATTTCCTGGGTTTGCCAATTAAATAAACCTTGCAGATTATATTGACTCGCACCCACTTGTAAACTACCTTCTTGCAGTTGAACTATGGAATCCCGATAAACCAAATTTGCCGTTAATTTTTCCCCGATTAAGTTACCTAAACTAGGTCGGTTAATCTCTATTTGTCCCTGTCCCTGTAAGTTAAATAAATTGATGTCTAGATTAGCATTCACTTGTCCAGCAATAATCCCCGGAACATTGTAGGCTGCCGTGGGAGATATTTTCAGGATTTCTAGGGGAAAATCGGCAATCTGAACATTTAAATTTTCTCCGCTTCGTTTAGCTGTGGCTAGAAAAGGAGTTTTATTTCCAAAAGCTTGGCGAATATTTATCCCTAAGGGAAGATAGGGCAGCAGACAATTATTTTGTTGGCAAGGATCGAAAGTTAGGTCAATAATGTCCTGATTTCCACGCAAATTTAAACTAATATTTTGACCTATTCCTGCTTGCATACTTCCTCTTAAGATAGGTTCAAAGGGTCGATCATTAATGCTAAAGTTAGCTAAATTTATATCTCCTTTGATTTGTATATTTCCCACTTTTTGCCAAGCAGTTAAGAGATTTTTTCCCGTGATTTGTCCTTGAAATTCTCCGCTCCCTGTCAGTGTCGATTCTCTGGGTTTCAAACGAGGATCGATCGGTAAAAGCGATATAATCTGAGTTAGCGGTACAGTAGCAAGGTCGGTTTTTGCCTGTAGATTTAAGTTAACCTCAGCGATATCGGGTTGACTGATAAGATTAGCTAAAAGAATATTTCCTCGCACATCAAAGCTATTTTCTCCCCACTGTGCCGAAAGATTATTAACCTGAATCGGTGTTACTCCCTGCCAAATTTCTTGAATGTTTCCCGCTAAATTGGCACTAAAATCTAATTTAGGAATCGAGATTGATTTTACTTCCCGCAATTGCCCTAGCAGGGCAGCGGGATCGAGATTAGTGGCAATAATATCACTTTGCCAGAAATTATTATTCAGTTGTGCCTTAGCTTTAATTTCTCCTTTGGCTACATTAATACGAGAGTGAAAAACTGCTTTGATACTGCTTAAGTTGAGTCGTTTTTCTTGCAGGGAGTCGAAAATAGTTTGGGCATTTCCTGCTGCTTGAAAACTGGTTTGGGAAATATTCAACGGTATGGGAATATTAGTTTGAAAATTCTCTAAGCTACTGAGAATATTAAAAATACCGTTGTTTAACTGAATATCAGTATTAATCGGATTATTATCCACTAACAACCGAGTATTTACCCTAGCATTGACGGTGGACAAATTAGGGATTTTTCCCGCTAACAATTCCTTGATTGCACTGGTGAAATTGACTTGGGTTTTCCCTAGACTAACAGGAATATTTATATTGGGTAAAAACGGATTTAAGTTAATGCCAGATGTATTAACTATACCGCTTAAAATACCTTGTTCCAGTTGAGCGGTAGTTTTTAGGGATCGATTATTAACAAATAACTGTATATCTCCCTCTCCGCGCCAAGTTTTTAAATCCGTTAAAGTACCGCTAATCAGAGAATTTATCCTGCCAGCAAAGCTGATTTTTGCCCTGCCTAAACTGACGGGAACTGTTAAATTTTCCACTAGAGGATTAAGACTAATCCCACTGGTATTAACTGTTCCTGTCAGGAAACCTTGATTCAGTTTGGCTGTGGCAATTAAAGGATTATTATCTACTAATAACTGCATATTACCTTGACCTTGCCAACTGCTGAAAATATTATTTTTATTATTTAGTAATTCTCCTAAATAACCTTGTAAATTAATTTGCGATCGCAGTAATTTAACCTGGGTTGGTAAGTTAGGCAATAGGGAATTAATCGGCAATCCCGCTAAGAAAGCGTTAGCCTGAAGATTTCCTTGCAATACTTGACTATTGACTGAAATTGTGCCTTGTTTACCGCTAATTCTTAAGTTAGCAACTCCGTTTAAAGTATTAATATTAAGTTGGTCAATTTTGCCACTAACTTGAATATTAGCTGTCTCTAAATTTAAGGGTTCTAAGGTTTCTAGGTAGGGGCAAATGCTATCTAAATATTGACAAACAAGAGGCACAAAAGGAGTCAATAAAAAGTTATTACCAGTGATTTTTCCCTGGACTAATTTGCTAGTAAAATCACCATTACCATTAACCTGTAGTTTGCCGCCATTTGTTTTAATGACCGTATCGGTTAAATTTATTTTGTTGCCCCCTAAAAATACTTTACCCTCCCCGGCAACATTGATTAATCCTGACTGATTAACCCTGGGTATTTGCCAATTAATTAATAATTGTGGCAGTCCTAAACTACCCCTAGCTTTAATATTAGCTTGCAGATCGTTTATATTAATTTTGGCGGGAATTGTTGCCAGTTGAGATAAAATTTTTCTCGTGGGAAAATGCGCTTGTAAATTCAAATCAATCGGCATTTTTGTCCCGTCAAGAGGTTGATTTTTTTGCAGGGATTGCAGAATATTTAACTGCAATTTTCCTTCCCCTTTAATTTCTCCACCTGCGAGGGGTTTAATTTGAATTTTATCTAAATTAAGACGATTGAGATTTGTTTGAAAATTACTGGTTATTGATTTAAGAGGAATTTGCTCAAAAATAATCGGTTTGCTGTTGCTAACGGTTCCTTTAATTAGAGGTTGATCTAGTTTTCCCGTCACTTGAAAAATAGAGCGTGCTTCTCCCCGTAAATCTAGAGGTGATTGCAGATAAATAATTCTTAAAAGCTGTTGTAAATCCACCGATTCTAGAGCGACATTGAGATGATAACCAGTTTGCCAATTTACTTCTCCTCTCACCTCAGTTTTAATCTTGCCAATAGTTGCGTTCGCTTGTTCAACTAATACTTTATCTCCCTGTAAATTTAACTTAGTTGTTAGCTTAATTGGATAGGGGAAAGGGTGGAATTTTCCCGCTACTTCCGTCACCTCAAAATTGCCATTACCTTGACTTTGATTTAGCTTTGCCCAACTGGGAATATTGAGAGCAATATTAGCATTTACTTGTCCTTGATTTAATTGAAAATTGCGATTAGGAATTAAAGTTAATAGTTCACTTAAGTTTAAACGGTCGATCTGAAGATTAGTTAGGCTTTCACCCGTTTTTAACGCCGTTTCTCCTTGAATTTTTACTTGACTTTTGAGGATTTCTGCGCTAAAATCGTAGGTGAGAGGCTGCCTTTGATTATCAATAAATCTTCCTTGACCATCGGCCTTAATTTCTATCGGTTTTTTCAGGGCATAGGGTTGGATAGTAATAGCTGCCTTCTCCACCTGAAACCCCAGATTTAACCTAATGGGTGCCTCCCGATCAAAGTTACTAGCTATTTTTTCTAAATTATCGAGCCATTGACCATTTTTATCCTGATCGAGATAAATACTGGGATTAATTAACTTGACATCAACCGGTAGCGGCAGACCTAAAAGTAAGGGCAGTGGATTTAATCCCAATTCGATCGCATCAATAGATAAACTATCAGCAGAATTGGCCGTAGCTGGAATTTCCGATTTACCGATACGAATGCGATTAAAATAAAAGCCCTCTATCTTACCTACCCTGACAGGTCTGTGCAGCATTTCACTGAAGATATTGTCTAAAATTGGGGTTAGACGTTCATAAACTAAATAACGAGTCGTAAAATAGCCAAGGGAGGTAATTCCTAGGAGAGTAATTCCCCCGACAATTAAAGTAGAAGGCCGGCGGACAAATCGACCGATACTCAGAAAAAGATTAGGACGAGGAGAAGGATCGCCAGGGGAGTTACTCATAATTGTTTACCTCACACACACCAAAGAAAGGGTAATGGCTCACCAGAGCTAATGAACTATGATAATTCACCGCAGCACTGATAGCCCTCAATCGATTAATTGCCATTTTTTAGGCAATTATTGGGCTTAAATCCTGTGAGGAAGTCAAGGGCTGCGGCCAATTAAAAGCCTCTCTCCCCATCTTAGCCTAAGACTCGAATGGCTGGCTAAAATTTTCAACAATTCGCCAAAATCTCCCCAGTTTCAACAGCTAACCGAATTAATATTGATCAACCCACCAGTTCCATCAGAATATTGCCAGGATAAATAGGTTCGGAAATTGAAGATTGAGAGAAAACTTGTGCGGACAGACAACAATCTGGCGCAGTCTGGAACAACGACCGGAAGCATTCAGTCATAGAATATCGGGATTAGCACGTCTATTTTTACTGCAAAAATCGTCTTATAGATTAAAGATTATGAAAGCCAGATTATCGATCGCCCTAACCGCCCTAATGACCTTGGGCATAACTGCCACACCAGCGGCCAACTTTGACGAACAGGACATCGAGCAGACCCAGGTAGTAGCGATCGCTCGTCCCTACGGAGGTAATAAATTTGACCTGCTAGTCTTGGAACAAATCCAGGGAAAACAGAAGTGTTGGAGCGAAAGCGGCTCAAATCCCGTCATGATCGACCCCCTACTCCTCAACTTTGACTTTACCGGCATTTGTCGCCGCGCCACCGATAGTAATGGTTATTCTATCCGTCTGGATGGCCGGGATTTTGGGCTAGATTACATCCTGCGTATTGTGGAACGCAATGGCGAATTATACTTAGTGGGAACTCCCCGGGATGCCCGCAGACCGGAATTAGTGGTGGGAAGAACCCGAGGAATGCAAACAGGATTTATGAAAATTATCCTCGAACCGGGTTGGAGATTTAGCCGTCGTACTTTCCAAGGCAAAAGTTTAGGCCACTTCTACTTTAGCGGCAAAGAAGCGGAAGTTCTCGCAGCCACCGGCAGACCTCCCCTCAGCGAAACCACTCCTCCCCCCATTTCTGGGTCTAGTTTTCAGGATATTAGCGGCGATATCTATAAAACTGAGATTGAAAAAGCGATCGCGCTTGGGGTAGTGGCCGGTTTTAAAGAAGATAACACCTTCCGCCCCGAAAATCCCGTCACCAGGGAACAATTCGTCTCGATGATTATTGAAGGGATGGGAACTGTCACCAAAATTAACCTAGAAGAGATTCCCCCCGGCAGCGGCAGTTTTAACGACGTAGAAGCGACGCGCTGGAGTGCCAAAAAAATCCAATGGGCCCGGGCCAATGGTATTGTTGCCGGCAAAGCTAACGGCGAATTCCGTCCCACCGACCCCATCACCAGGGCCGAATTGATGGCGATTCTCAAACAGGCCGCCACCTACCTGAAAACTCAGCAAAAACAAGCCCCCGATTTAGCCCAAACTAAAACCCCCGTCAATTTTTCCGATACTTCCGGTCATTGGGCCGCCAGTTTAATTACCCAGATGTCGGGATTTTGCGGTGTGGCCTCTCCCTTGAACGAACGGGGTAGTTCTTTTGTACCAAATGATCCCGCCCGTCGTAACTACGCAGCGGCCGCCATCGTCCGTACCCTCGATTGTGTTAAAACCGCCAAAAAATAACGGCCTCTCCTCCATCAGGGTTTGCGGCAAAAAGTTTTTCCTAGGGGTAGGATGTGGGGTGTGGGGTTTTATCCATTTTTAGGAAGTCAATTACCTAATTTTCAGGGAAAAAGTCCCCCCATTTTCCCCCCGCTCACTCCCATGCCCGGCACTGTTTGATCTCAAAAAGGCCTAAAGATATTATCCAATTACCGATGATTGATGACTGATTACTGATCACTGATTACTGATTACTGATTACTGATTACTGATGACTGATTGTGGTTGTTAATTTTTACCTTAAATGTCGGTTTGAAGGAACCCTCGGTTTCACTGACGAGATGAAAAACCGACCAGCATAAAACAGCGAAGCACAACTAATATTCAGGGGAATCCTGATTCTCGACATATTTCTTAAGTTGGTCTATTGTGACACCGCCACAACTAGCCACAAAATATGCCCCTGTCCACAAAATTCTCTTATCTTGACCATATATCTCTTTCAAGTGGTCTGAAAAGTTATCCCACATCAGCTGGCAAGA
>NZ_JADBTF010000311.1:0-13853 GCF_020246295.1 Microcystis sp. M090S1
GAAAATTTTTGCCTCAAACCCTATCTGCGTAAGGACTTCAGGAGTTTGTGTCCAGTAGTCCATTAGTATTATATGGCTTTAACTCAGGCTCTATAAGACTTTTAGCCATAGCTAGTATGTTTATACGGGGGAAGTCCAGTTATAATTAAATTGAAGATAGATTTTGCCTCTGATCCCCCCTGCCCCCCTTGATAAGGGGGGTGCCGATAGGCGGGGGGATCCCCCCTGCCCCCCTTGATAAGGGGGGTGCCGATAGGCGGGGGGATCCCCCCTGCCCCCCTTGATAAGGGGGGTGTCTGACAACTTTTAACACCTACCTACTTATCAGTAATCGGTGAATAATTTCATTTAAGACTCATAACCTTGAAATCGAATCATTTCTAACCAGTCACTGATCAGGGATCACTAATAAGGAGGAGAATAAAAGTTGTTAGAAAATGCCAAGAAAATTACGGTTATAGGTGGGGGAATTTGGGGACAAACTCTCGCTAATTTGGCTAGACTTAATCACTTAGCTGTTAGGGTTTGGTCGCGTCATAGTGGGGAAGATTTAGGGGCTATTATAGCAGATACTGAGGTAATTATTTCAGCAGTTTCGATTAAAGGAGTTGTTCCAACGATCGAAAAATTACAGCAATTACAATTAAATTCTCGCATAATTATCGTCACCGCTACTAAAGGATTAGAGCCAATCACCACTCGTACCCCTTTTCATCTGTGGAATCAAGCTTTTCCCGCTAATCCCCTTGTGGTTCTTTCCGGTCCCAATTTAGCTAAAGAAATTAATCAAGGTTTACCCGCTGCGACGGTGGTAGCAAGTTATCTGCAAAAAGCAGCAATATTGTTACAAAAATTATTATCTGGGGAATCTTTTCGGGTTTATCTTAATAGCGATCCCTTGGGGACTGAGTTAGGTGGCACTCTCAAAAATGTCATGGCGATCGCTTCTGGGGTTTGCGATGGTTTACAGTTAGGTACTAATGCCAAATCTGCCCTGTTAACTCGCGCTTTACCGGAAATAGTTCGGGTGGGAACTTGTCTAGGAGGTTGTCAAGAAACTTTCTTCGGTTTATCGGGTTTAGGGGATTTATTAGCCACCTGTAATAGTCCTTTATCTCGCAATTATCAAGTGGGTTATCAATTAGCTTTAGGTTTATCTTTGCCTGAGATTTTAGGGAAGTTAGAGGGAACTGCCGAGGGAATAAATACCACAGAAGTTTTGATGAGAATTGCCCAAGAAAAAAATTTATATGTACCGATTACCTGCCAAGTTGATCGTCTTTTGCGCGGGGAAATTTCTCCCCAAGTTGCCGTTTATGAATTGATGCGTCGGGATTTAAAAGCAGAATTTGATTGAGAGACAAGAGATTTTTCAGTGATCAGTAATCAGTGGGGGGTTGGGGAGTGGGGAGATGATGCCAAGTCATACCATTTATGAACTACTCCAATCCGCTACGCCCTCGATTGGAGTTTCTGACGCTTCTTTGTCCCTAGTTGCCTCATGTTTCCGCACAAGATAGAGCTAGGCGACTCTGCATCGCGCATAGGCTCGTTCCAAGCCCCTTGCGTAATTAAGCATAACCTGAGCGGCGGCTACATCCCTGTCACAAGAATAACCACATTTCTCACAGCTATGAACTCTTTCGGCTAAAGATTTTTTCTTTTGATGACCACAATTAGGACAAGTTTGAGAAGGCTTAATTTTTTGGGTAGGAACCTCAATATAAAAACCACCTGCTTCTGTAACTTTTTCTTTTAGCAAAGACTTTAAATTACCTATTCCCACATCAAGAATAGACCTATTTAAACCTGATTTTTGTCTTTTTCTCTTGCCTTTAGTTTTTTGGGTCATCCCTTTAAGATTTAATTTCTCCGTAGCAATGAGGCTATTACAGCGAACTATCTCTACTGCTACTTGATGATGCCAATTTTGTCTTTGTCTAGCCACTTTACTTTGAATCTTACCAACTGCCCTAGCCGATTTTCTAGATCGTCTAGACGCTTTAACTCCCCTTTTAGGATTGCGTTTGCGTCTAGATTTTTTGGCAATCTTCTTAATCTTTTCCTGAGCAGATTTGAGAAATCTAGGATTCTCAGTCAGATTACCATTACTGTCGGCTATAGCGTGTAAAACTCCAAAGTCTAAACCAATAGAACCTGTATCGGTTGTCGCCCTTGTAGGACTGCATTCGACTGTGATAGAGGCGTACCATTTTCCCTGCTTGAACATGATTGTACAAGTTTTCGGTATTCCCCAATCTCTCGCTTTTCCCCGTATTTTAATCTTACCGTCAAAGTTGGACAGGGTTAAAAAACCATGATGACCAGAAGAATCAATTGACCAACCAGCACCATCGGGATAAGTCCAACCTTTGTAATGTCTAGATGCCTTAAACTTAGGATAACCTGATTTAAGTTTAAAGAATCTTTGGAAAGCAAAGTCTACTCGTTTAACAGTGGCTTGCAGTGCATGACTACCAAGTTCTTTATATTCTAGCCAACATTTCTTCAACTCTGGTAAACAATTTTGTTGGTCAAAATAATTAACGTTTTTACCAAACTTTTGATACTCAGTTTTGCGATGATAAAAACAAGCATTATAAAGAGAGCAATGTAGCTTTTTCCAATAATGAAGCTTGTCATTTTGGGCTTGGTTTGGATAAAGACGAAAAGTAATTCTCTTGATAGCCATAACTTATCGACCTGTTGAAGTTATACTCTTAGTATAGCAATCAACTACACAAGATGACAAGAGCAACGCAGATAAATATTCGACTAACAGAGGAAGAAATGGAAAGACTAGAAACTTATGCCAAGTTAAAAGGCTATTCAAAATCAGAGGTCATCAGGGACTACATTAAGCGACTACCTTTACCCAAAAATCTCTAATTGGCAATTTTCGGGGCATCGAACCCCTCAATTGCCGCGCTTTCCTTCCCCACCCCGCGTTGCTGAGGGTGGGGACTGACGCGGATTCGTTCAAGTAGCTTCTTCTCTGTTCGTTAGTGCGATCGTTTCTTCGGGTCAACTGGATCTGATGATGGTAGGAACAGCGCTCGCGACCGCCACTTCTACCTCTGCGATCATTGTTACTAAAGAAAAAAAGAAAATCAAGACTCTGATTGAAGGAAGTCTGACTAACTCCCAAACTATGATTAAGGGGATCGAAAAAATCGAAAAAGAGGTTAAAGCTGTCACACACACAACAGAAAAAGTGGCTAAAGAAGTCAGAATCCTGAAAACCAGTAGCCGTTTACTGGTAGGCGCAACCCAAAAAGTTCAACATCAACAAAAGCTAACGACTGCAACTCTAAATCAGCAACAACAACAGTTAAATCAACTTACTCCCCAAGAGAAGCCAACCCCAGAGATAGAAACTGAGAAGCGAGTCATTCCCCTACCCCAAAAAAGACAGACGGTGACTCACATCTACATCGATGGTAACAATTTCAGCAAAACGACCGAAACACTAGGGTTAGAAATTGACTGGAAAGCCTTAAAAATTGCTCTGGTGGAACCAGCAGAACAGACAGATACTTTTACTTTAAAGTATTATACTGGACTCCATGAGCATCTTTCTCCGAATCAAAAACAATGGCTTCATCACTTAAAACAACTTAACTACGAGATAATCACTTTCCCTTTATCACAACGGGAAAACGGATGGAAAACTCTTGGCGATGATTTAGCGATGGGGTTGGATTTAATAGAGGCGGTTAAACCAGGTGATCGCGTTATCTTAGTCACTGGTGATGGAGATTTCATTCCCTTGATTGAGAGACTACAAGCACGCAACGTTGATGTCAATGTGGTTGGGGCTTCTGTAAACACTAATTCTCGCTTACAAGCATTACTACAACAGGACTTTATCCCCCTAGAATCTATCAGTGATCAGATTGTGAAACTTAAGAGACTAACTGCTTAAAAGTCACATCTTCCACCGCCTCTAAAGCTGGTCTTGAAATTAGTCTTGTCCCCGCCTTTGCGGGGATTCAAGGGTTAAATCAATTGTTGACAAATTTCATCTCGTAATTCGCTATAGAGATAATAGGGAGTGTTTTTATCCCAACCGACATAAGGAGATGATTTTTGTCCAAGTAACTGATAAGTATGGACAGCAATATTGAGAACTTCCCCTAAAATATTGTTAGGATGACAAGCTTTATGGGGATTAGCTTTATATTTATCTTTGTCGTCAGTCCAATTTCGTTTGTCTTCTTGCAATTGATCAATCATCGTTTGTACTGATACTCCTCTGCCACTATGAATGAGCGCATTTCGATTATCAAACCAATAATCTAATTTTACCAAAGAGGCTAGAATCTGTTGCCATAATTCAACGCGATCAGGATGATCAATTTCTATTAAGGTTTGAACAAAATTTCTCTTACTATAACGATTTCCTAATTTGTAGAAATCCCTCCTTTCAAAATCCTGTTCTAATTCCTGAAACTTATTATAAAATTCTTGAGATGCTTTGTTTCTAGCAAATGCCCAATCTTGATTTTGATTATTATTTCTCAAATATTTTTGTCCGCGTAAGCCCATAATTAATTCATTTAAAGTGACTTCATAAAAAGAACTTAATCGGATTAGAAAGTTAGCGATTTCATCTAGTTCCCAATAAATCCGACATTGAGTATAAAGATTTAACCAAAAGTTATGCTCCATTTTATCATTATCTCTCACGGCATTTTTATCAAGGTTAAAACAGTTAACGGCAAAATCAAGTCTTGTGAGAATTTCTGTTAACTTTTCTTGCTCTTTTTGGGTGTCACTGGCTATTGCAGAAACTTGTTTTGCTAAATAAATCAAAGTTTCTTGCCAATCTTTAACAATCACTCTTGCTCCGTCAAAATCCCATCTTTTTTGTAACAGTAACTTAACGGTTTGATATTTTTGATTCCGTTGATAAAGCCAATAAGAAGTTAGTTGACATTCAGAGTTTTTGCCCTCTAAAAGTTGATTAAGGTCTAAAATGGGGTCAATGAACAGAATATTTTTAAAATCACTGGCAATTGCTTGAATTTTGAGTGCAGTTTTTTGGTGCAATGTTCCCCCTTTAACATTGACTAAAATAGTTGATTCTTGGGATAAATTTTCTTCTAAATAAATCTCATTCAACTGATTATAGTAGTATTCAAGAACTAAATCTTCAAGGTTAGGATTTTGCGGATCTAAATTAAGTTGTAGCTCTTTTTGAATTAATTCAAAAGCAGGATATTCCTGTTGTACCCACTGTTGAATAATCTGGAACAAATAAATGGTATCTTGAGGGTGTGAAGTCGGTTGATTGGTGACGAAAATATAGGCTTTAGATGCTCCCATTGCTACTGCTTTTTGGATTACACTTCCAATTCGAGTTGGTCGAATAAGAGAATGCCATTTAGGGGACTCTTTTTGATAGCTTGATTGTAGAGCTTTGGTTAATTCACGAACTGGTTGTTTTTGGTTAGGCAATCCTAAATCTTGGTAAACTTGACTATTAGGAACATAGTTAAAACCTTGATACATATTGTCCCAAATAGTTCGACGATCATTATCTAAGTCTTTAAGTTTTTTATTTAGATTAGATTCATTCGAGAGAAAATCAATAGGAAGATAATAATTCTTGCTATCTACTGTTACTTTAATAGATAAGTCAGAAGTCCCAAGGTTCGCAAGAAGAATAGTCATATTTGTTAACTGTAAATTAATGGCTAATGACGACGTTACCCTAAATTAAAGCTTATGAGAGTGTATTTGGTGCGAACACCGATATCTTCTCTGGGTTGAGTTAAGAAACTCCATATTGAAAAATTTCAGCAAGGGGTGGGAGTTCGCATGAAATGGTCATTATTTCTCGTTAGGGATTATTAAGCTTAATTCAGGACATTAGCCCACCGTCTATTATATCAGGGCAAGCCCATCTTAACAATCCTTGACAAAAGGGACTTTGTGGGGGTTGCTTACCCACGATTCAGGCATATTTGAGGAGAATTTGCCATCTCAATTGTTAAGCAAAAATCGACCCATTTGGTCAATTTGGTAACTATTCTGATTGGCTGGTATCGGCTGAAAGCCCATGCGGATCACAAAATTGGCCAATTGTCAATAGCTTTTGAGATGCTCTCACCCTGTACATAAGACAATTCCAGACATCTTAAACATTATTCTCAATCATCCTTTATTGCAATTGAGGAGAGACTATAAAGAACAGTTTATTAACACCGATCAATACTATATCTATTCTGCGGTTAAAACACAGGTGATCGCTATTTTACTGAGCGATCTTAAATGGCTAGAAAATGTACGGCGATAGAACGTACTTATATGATAGGATTGACTCGGATAGATATACTTTAATTCTTTATTCTTCTGCTGTGGAGGTTTAGATGAGTCCAGAACGAGTCACAGATTCAACCAGAATATGGGAGCATCTCATTTATGCAAGCGAGTAATTATACTTGTCCCTAAAACTTGCTTCTGGTAAGGCTTTCAAAATAGCTTGACATAAAGCTTAATTTAGGAGTTACAGATACTCTCTAGAATATCAACTTCCTGAATCAGAAAAGGGAGCGATTGGACAAACTGAACTTACCTATAGTAACGAATCAATCAATTATTTGACTCAAATTGAACAATTATACCGTTATTTTACGGCCTTTCAAACTATGATGAAAAAGCTTGTAATTTGTCACTTTTTGATTGGACTTCCTGCAAGCGGTAAATCAACGTTTGCTCAAGTTTTGGCAGAAGAAATTAATGCTGTCGTAGTTTCAACCGATGAAATTCGGGCGCAACTTTATGGAGATGCTGCAAATCAAGGAATTTGGGCGGATATTGAGGTAGAAGTCTTAGATCAAATTAAAACCGCCGTTGAAAAAGATCAACCCGTCATTTATGATGCCACTAATGCTATGCGCCCGTGGCGACTTGATTTTCTGTATAAAACGGTTAATTTATTTAATATTCAATGGATAGGATGGCATCTACAGACTTCTGTGGAAAAATGTAAACAAAGAAATCAACAACGTGATCGCCAAGTTCCTGACGAAGTGATTGATAAGATGAACGCTAATTTACAAGAAAATCCCCCAGAGTCTAACGAAGGACTGTTAAAAATCTATCCTGTTCCTGTTAGAGACAATAACTTTGATCTTGACGAAATTTGTACAATTCTCACAGGATTCAAGCGTCTTTTAGCTAACATAGCTAACTTGAATAAGAATAAAGTTTTTCACCCATATTCTCGTTTATTAGACTTTGAACGATTAATGCACTTAATGTCCGTCATTATTAACTACCCAGGGATTGGGAATTTAGCGGAAACTGAACCAGAAAACCTGAAAGAAATTTTAGAAGTCGAAGAATTACCTCAGTTTAGCACTTCAATTGAGGAAATTTGTGCAGTAATTACTAAAAAGTATCATGCTATTTATGCCCATCCTAAAGCAATAGAAAAAGACTTATATTGGTTAGAAAAAAATGGGATTTTAGCCAGAGGAGATATAGCGGCTAATTTAATTGAGATAGAGTCGATTGATTATCCTTATTTAATTAGTCATCGTTACAATGATTTAGAAAAATTTCAACGGTTAATAAAAACGATTCGTTTTATTGTTCATCATCCTTTTTTATGCGAAGAAAATAGCAAACCTTCGGTGACAACAGAAACAGGTTTTAGGCAAACTAGCATTGTTAAAGCGATGTATAACTATGGCTTATTTTCTGGCAAGATTGATATTGAGAATGAATATCAAAGAAGTCCTCTAGAAAATAACTTTCGAGAAGATATTTGTCATTGTATTAAACCTTATCAACTTTTACCTAATTTTGCTATGAAGAAAGGCTACTTTGCAGGAACAGGTATTTTATCTCAATATGAGTTAAATAAGCTCTATCAATCTCTCCGATCCCATTCAGTAGAGAAATATTTTAAAGATCCTCTTGCTGCCGAAATTTATGATATATTTAAACAACGATTAGAGAATTCCAAACTTTTAGAAGGAGAAGCCCCTTATTCTACTCGCTTAATTGGCACAAAATCTATTGTTGATGTGGAGAAATATCAACAACAATTTGAACAGTTAGAAGAAGCGATAAAAAAAGGAGAATTTTTGAAGTTTAGTCATGTTCAAGGAACAGCCAACTGGTCAGATCAACAACCACAAACCTTTACCGCTTACCCTTTACAAATTGTTTTTCATAATATTGCATGGTATTTAGGGTATGAAATAGGTGAAGGAGACAAAAAAGGTTTATTTGCTTTCGCAAGAATTGATAGAATTCGATTTCAACAAGTAAATACTCAGAGAGATATAAATGAGCAAAAAAAAGCGTTAGATAAGCTCCATAAACTTTATGATGCAAGTGCAGGAATTTATTTAGGCAATGATGTGGCAAAACAGCGTCAGTATTTAGATTCCCAACAAGGAAAGAAATTAAATGTTACTGTCATTCTCTACGCCACAGAACTTGCGTTTAAATTTATTTGTGAAGGAAATCAAAGATTTCAGAAAATAGAAATGTCTTCACCTGATTGGTTAAAAGGAACGAGTTATGAACGCAAAGCGCTCGCTACGCGAGATCGTGGAATTTTTAAGTTAGACCAAAATATTCCTCCCTATCAATATACTATTAAAGTTACTGTACCCGAATGGTCTTTAATGGACATTGATCTCATTCGTTGGATTTCGGGTTGGGGAAAAGAAGTTAAGGTGATTGAACCTCAATCATTAGTTGACAGAATTTATAGTATTGGAGAGGGAATTACTAATATTTATCAAGATATTGAACTGATTTGTTGTGACTTAGAAAAAGTCAATGACTTAGTTAAAAATAAGGAGGGAAGCAACTATCGATTTATTTCAATTAAAACCCCTAATGGCAATGCTGAACCTCAATCTGTTCAATCTGAACTTAACATGAATCCTGGGCATATTCACCCCTTTATAATAAATGATATAACTCAATTCAATGAGGAAGATATTAAAAAAACAGTGGCTTTCATCAAAAAAAAGAAAAAAGCTTCAAAAATAGTGGATGGTTTGCGGTTTTTGATCTACTCCCATTCAGGAATTAACCTTGCTAGTGAAGTGGCGATCACTATCTATAGAGAGTTAAAGCAAGATACTGAATTAACTAACTTAAGAATATCATTGAATTATCTTTAGATCACCGTCAATAGATAAAGATTTAACAGTGTTAAATCCCTACAAAGGTTAATAAATTCCTAATTGTAGGGACATAATATCATTATGTTTTAATATTACTGTGCTGAAACGATAAAAAAATTGATGGTGGGCAATCATTTAGGCTATACCATGCAGAATTAATAGAAAAAAGGGATTGCCAATCAAGAAAACTGTGCAATCCCTTAATTGATTTTAAAGCCAAAATTAGACTTTATTTTTTGCAACTGTTTTAGTTCAGCTATTGACCAAATTATTTATTGTTGTAGTGGCATTATTTTGCTGAAGAATGACTGATTTTGGCTGTTTATTAACCATTTGTTGTTGGCGAAGTTTTTTAGTTTTTGTGGCTTTTTGGCGCGGGTTAGAATAGAGGGGATAAAAACGCTTGACAGATAAGCTTTGAGGACGTTCAAGAGCTTTTGACTTTGACTTCATTCAAAGGCATCATCAACATAATCTTCCACAGAGTCATAGACATCAGAAACATAATCTTCAACAGAGTCATAGTAGGATTCCACAGAGGTAGAAAAGGCTTCTCCACCGTTTTGCCAGATTCCCCCACTATCGTTATAAAAATGGTTCCATAGTTCTGAACTATCGCCCTTATGTCCATCGTATTCATTGGCGGTTCCTCTCATTCCTGCGTATTGATGATTTTCGTCGATTAGATTACCTGAATCATCGTAGAAACACTCTTGTTGTGGACTTTCAGGCGAAGGGTCTTTATTTTCTAAGTATCCCTCCATTCCCCCGTGAAATGCGTATTTGCCAAAGGTATTGTCATAAGAACTCCATATATCTTTATCTTGTAGTTCTGGACTATCTATTGTGCTGGGACAAGAAGTATTAGTCTCGCCGTTAGTAGATGTGTTTTGGTCAGCCATATTACTATTTCCTTTTTTTGAGATGATTGATTACTGCCAAGAGCCTGGAATATCAGGTCGATTTCTATGTCGCTCAATGTTGACTTGCTGTTGAAGAATTTCATGCAGCTTCAAGGCATCTGTAAGCGAAATTGCCTGAATAACCACGAGTTTGTTGTTTCTATCTGTAGAGTAAATGTAAAGATTTGCTATTCCAAATAAACGATAAAGAAATGGCTTTAAAATGCGTAAATCTGTCACACGAAATAGCCAAACTTCGTCAATTTCTTGGTTAAAAAGTCCCGTAATAGTCCTAAACCGTTGAGTTGTAAACATATATTCGGTTCGTTGTAGAGTTAGGTACTGCCAGGCTATAGAAAAAAGAGGAATTATGAAAATTATTCCACGGAGGTTTTTCCAACTCAAAAATACTGACCAAGCTTTAGGTTTCAAGGCCACGATTGGTTTTTCCGGACGAGGAGCATAGCTCGCTGCAAAAGGGTATTCATTCAATGTCATGGTGAGCAGCTCCATTTTGATATTGAAAATCTTCTACTCTTGATTCGCCGTACACAGTAACGATGGAGAACTTGGTTAATTCAAGGCTAAATTTTTTAACCTGTTCCTGCAATTCTCTCAGTCTTTGCTCTAAATCGTGCATTAGCTCTTTTACTCCCATTTCATTCAGTATTTCTTCAATTTTATTGCTATCGGCTAATGAACCTGACCAATATGATGATGTTCTTAGTACTGATTTGAATTCCAATTCTAAGTTATTTAATCTGCTGATGGATTTTTCATGATTTCTGACTTGAGCTTCAGCAAATTTTAAGTCTTCTTTAACTGTATTTATTGCCAAGAAATAGGAGGGATTTGGAGCGTTAATAGCCCGGGGATAACTGTGTAGAGATTCTGCTTGTTTCCGAATTTCTTCAAGCTTTTTATCTCTCTCTAATAAACAGTTTTCAAAAGACCGTCGGTGGTCTTCCTGAATTAATTTTATGGCTTTATGGAGAGAGCGGCAAGCGACTCTTTGCTGAAGGATTTCAACCATTTTAGATGGTGACAGACTTGCATCTGAGACATAAATACTCGTTAGTTCGTTGAAATCCTCGGAATTCATCTCGTTAATATTTATCAATCTAATATTCATTTTAGACCTCCTCATAATACTGTTGATATTTTTTTCTAAGTTGTGTAAGCGCTTTTGGGTAAACAATAAGACGTCCTTTGAGGATTCCCGTTGCTAAGTTCAATAATCCTGCTAGGATAGGAGCAATAGACATGAACCAGGGCAAATCCTCTCGTTCTATTAATAAATAAGCGCTCACAATAAACTCTGTGATTAGGTAAATGATACAGCCAAGACGATTAATAATTGAGATTATTGATGTTTCTAAGAAAGGTGCTTCAAAAAGTTGAAACAGATAGATGTATGTTTCCAGTCTCATCGTCCCAAATCGAGTTTGACTCAGTCTTTCTCTCTGAATATTAATCCAATTTAAGGTAGATCTCGCAAATCCTTTGAGGCGTTCACGCATATACTCCTCGCTAACTTTGGTGTCGAAAAGAATACAGGCTATCAAGGAAACTGGAACGGCAAACAATATTTTTATATCGTCCCAATCCCCCGGCACTAAAACCATAGCCGTGTTAAAGTTTAAGAAGGCGATGATGCTCGTGACCAACAAAGAACAGAAATTAAAAAAAGAGAAAGTATCTCTAGGCATAAAACTCCTTTAGTATAATTCACAAATTTTAATAATCTGAAAGCGGCAGAACTCGGCTGCGGCAACTCTCCTCTGTGCGATCGCATAGCAAGGAAAGCGTTGTAACAGGTCTTCCTGATCTTGGGGATGAAGGTCCTCAGCAATTAGCCGATTGAATTCCTTTGATTGATTGATATTGACTCTTGCTTCCGACTCTGGCCACGGGTTAGATTCTGATTCTCGTTCGGTGTGGCCACTGGCATTAGATACATGGGGACTATTCCAACCGTTGCCCTCAAAGTGAGGGAAACTATCTGATTTTTTCATAATTTTGCCTCAGCTTTTCTTCTAGTTTCTTGGATAGCGTTCTTAATAACAAATTCCACGTCAGTATGAGCATATGTAACTGGGAGACCTTCCAAAGCAGTTTCTAGCTCTAAGCGAAATGATTCGCCGCCGTTGTTTGTAGCGTTCAAAATGACTACAGAGCCACCTTTTTCAATGACATTTTTAACGGTAGTTCTCCAATCTTGAGGGCAAGGTGATTCCCGCTCGTTGGTCTCTATAAGGACTAACAATACACCAGGTTTTTTTGATGACTGAAAAATTTTATGGGCTGTGCGAACAGCTGGACAGGCCAAAGTTCCCTGTTTTTGAGTGGTTCTTACGGCTCCACACTGTTTTTTCGCATCAGTTGGATTGGTGGGGGTAAGATGTTCAAAAAAGTCCTGCTCGCCATTGACTTGAATAACTTTCAATTCATCACCACGCGAAATGGATTCTGTTATACCCTTACAGGCTTTCTTGGTTGTCGTCTTAAACTCTTCGTTATTTTGTCCACTTATAGATGTGTCTTTTAAGAGAACAAGAGCGATCGGATTCTTTTGTGAACAAGATGGCAAAACGATAAGTATGGAGACAGTCATAAATCGAAGGAACGATCGTTTCAGACTATTTTTCATAAAATTACACGGTAATAAAGTTTTCAGACTCAGGGAACTCTATCTTCCCCTGCGTCTTGATTTCGATTCTAGAACCTATCTGAAGAAAAATCGGAGTGCTGATGCGAACACCGAAAGGATGATGAGAGATCAACCCTGAGCAACAAATACAGAGCTACCAGAGTCTGCTGCTATTAAGGTAAAGCAACTAAAATATCGGGAGCATCTCATTTATGCAAGTGAGTAATTATACTTGTCCTAACACTGGTTTCTAGCAAGGCTTTCAAAATAGCTTGACGTAAAGATTTAAGGGTTATAAAGGTGAGATGGTACTAGGGCAATGATCGCATAGGCATTAGCGTGGAACAAATTCTATTGTTTTATGCCGATGGAATGGGGGGTTTCTCAACATTTTTCGCGGGTTAGACACAATGCCTGAAAATCTAGAGTTTTCGTTGAGGTGCGTCGATGCTTTGCCCAGCAAGGCTTTGAGCCTTATGACTGAGGTAACTATTGAGAATTATTATTAATAATGTCTATGCTTTTCAATATCCCACGAAAAATTGCTGTACAATCCTTATACAGCTTAGTTTTGCCAAGCTAGTCTTTTAACTTCTTAGCAAGTTTAATTAATGGAAACCCCAACACTAAAGCTGGGAAGAAATTCAAGTGATAAAAGAAACTTTTAACTTCTTAGCAAGTTTAATTAATGGAAACGCTTTTTGTATTGAGACCCGACTTAGGAGTGTTATTTGCCTTTTAACTTCTTAGCAAGTTTAATTAATGGAAACCCTTACCCACAGGCAGGGGAACGTACCAACCGTCTTCCTTTTAACTTCTTAGCAAGTTTAATTAATGGAAACGGTAGGAAAGTCGTCCGTTCCATATAATGGTGATGTTGCTATCTTTTAACTTCTTAGCAAGTTTAATTAATGGAAACAACAGCAGGACAGGCTCCTACTGTGAATATTTCAAATCTTTTAACTTCTTAGCAAGTTTAATTAATGGAAACGATAATCCGGACGACGGGGGTGAAACGCATCGTCCTTTTAACTTCTTAGCAAGTTTAATTAATGGAAACCATCCAACGGAGTAGGGGCAATTCATGAATTGCCCCTACTGCTTTTAACTTCTTAGCAAGTTTAATTAGGGTCTGCTGAAAAA
>NZ_JADBTF010000312.1:0-23655 GCF_020246295.1 Microcystis sp. M090S1
ACGGCATCAGCGAAGGTAATCGAGAACCGAGGAAAAAATGCGGTCGGACTGACCGTGTTAGAAAACGCTCGCGGAGGCGATCTGACGGGGATCGACCGGGTTAAACCAGGTCGATCTAGTTAAAAGCCTAAGAACCGAGAACCCCCCGCTACACCGCGCGAGCGGTTAGCGGGGGAGAGTCAATGTCTTGTATTTGGAGAAAGCTTGTGGATTTATCGCGCATTCCTGCCCAACCGAAACCCGGTTTAATTAACGTTTTAGTGGAAATTACCGCCGGCAGTAAGAATAAATACGAGTTTGATAAGGATTTAAACGCCTTTGCTCTCGATCGCGTTCTCTATTCTTCGGTACAATATCCCTGTGATTATGGTTTTGTTCCCAATACCCTCGCCGATGACGGCGATCCTTTAGATGGTATGGTGATCATGGATCAGCCTACTTTCCCCGGCTGTGTGATTACGGCGCGCCCTATTGGTATGTTAGAAATGATCGATGGTGGTGATCGCGATGAAAAAATTCTCTGTGTTCCCGCTAAAGACCCTCGTTATGCTGAGGTAAAATCCCTCAAAGATGTCTCTCCCCATCGCTTGCAGGAAATCGCCGAGTTTTTCAAAACCTATAAGAATCTAGAGAAAAAAGTCACAGAAATTCTCGGTTGGAAAGATGTGGACGCAGTAACCGCTTTAGTTGAACAGTGTATTGCTGCTTATAAGTAAGGTTTGCGGCAAAAAGTTTGTTGGTGGGGTTAGTTATCAGTTATCAGTTATCAGTTATCAGTTATCAGATGTGAGTTTTCAGTTCACTGATTACTGTTTACTGTTTACTAATCACTGAAAAAAGCTTCTCCCTACACCCCACACCCCACACCCCACACCCCACACCCTACACCCCAATTTATGCGAATAGAAACCTTAAAATCGGGTTTAATCGTCTCCTGTCAAGCGCCAGTGGAGTCATCTCTGCACGATCCTGTAATTATTGCCGCCATGGCTCATGCTTGCGTGGATAGGGGTGCTTGTGGGGTCAGAATTGATAGTCCCACTCATCTGAAAGCCACCCGTCAACAATTGCCGGATATACCGATAATTGGGCTGTGGAAACGCAATTATCGCGATTGTTCGGTATATATTACTCCCAAATATCAAGATGCTCTCGCTATTGCCGATGCGGGTGCCGATATAATTGCCTTGGATGCTACCCCAAGAAAGCGTCCTAATGATGAAAATTTAGCCACAATTATCGATCGTATTCATCAGGAAACTGGTAAATTAGTCATGGCAGATATAGACTCGATCGAAAGTGCTATTTATGCCGTGGCAGCCGGTGCTGATATTGTCGGTACAACTCTTTACGGTTACACAGAAGCAACTAAAAATCTGCCACCGCCGAGTTTTTCTTTCCTAGAAGAATTAGTTAATAAGTTATCAGTTCCTGTTATCTGTGAAGGAGGAATATCGACTCCAACAGAAGCCAAAAAAGCCCTCGAAGTTGGTGCATATTCGGTAGTTGTTGGCACGGCAATTACAGGGATTGATTTAAAAACTACCGCTTTTTTACAAGAAATTTTATCAAAAGATTAATGGGAGGGAAAAAAAACAAAAAGTTTAGCCGCACCTCCTAAAATAGCGACAACCAAAGCGATTAAAATCCGCCGGTTTGTGAATTGCTGATAGGCAATCCCTGCGGTCAATCCGTTAATTTTTTCGTTACTACAATAGCCAAAAACCCTTATCCAGCAATGGATAAACCCGTTAACTTTTCTTAACGTACCCATGTTTATTGTAATATTTCTTAATAGACAGGGATGGATCATATTTGCTAAAAAGGAGATCAAGTCAAAAAAAAGAACCCTTGGCAACCTCTCAAAATTACCCGATGATATTATCAAAATTAGCCACAGCAAGAGGATTTAATGGCGAGACTTGTAGGCCTAGTTTAGGACAATTATTAGACTTAGAGAAAGCCTTAGATTTATTAGAGGTTTCCCTGATTTGTACCCAGTAACGGGGCATCAGAAATTCTCTTAATCCCTCCTACAGCACAGGTTATGACCTTGTGTCAAAGGGCAAGTCCAGTAATAAAATGATCAAATTCTAACTGCGCCACCGTAAAATTTGTGCTTTAATGGGGTTGACAAAATCCCGTTTTTCTGCTTGAGATTTTTCGTATTCTTGCTTGAGGCGATAATACCATTTGGCCTGGGTATCGGCATCATCAATTAACATCAAAGCCGGATGATAACTAAGTCCCTCCTGTTGTTTAATCACCACATCGCGATCCTGTTTGAGGAATTGTCGGGTTAAATAACGCAAAAGAGGGGTTAAAAATGCCAACCAAGGAATCGTATAGTATAAACTTTGATGGACTTCGCAGTGATTTTCATCGATGGGAGTAATTGCCGTAAAAGCACAGGCCAAATGGCGATCACCCCGTAGTATTTCTGTACGCACCGAGGGCAATTCAAAAACAATTTCAATCGATACTTTATTACCCAAAATTTTATAGGGTTTCGCACTTACAGGCATATCATAGGGAGCAAGACGAAAACCGAGGGGAACAGGTTCGTATTGTTTTTCTTTGACCCGAAATTGGCGCGGACCGCTGCGCCACCACCAAGAAGTATGAACGTAGGGACCGTGGGCCGGATCCATCAATCCCACCACCGCATGGTCAATATTGCAGTCAAAAGTGATAGTTTCGGCTATTTTGGGGGTAAGTTTGCCAAAATCGGCAATAGTCGGCACAGGAGGCAGATTTTCTTGATTAATTTCTCTTTTTGAGTCTGCCGGAATAAACACCCAGATATGACCTTGTATTTCACGACAGGGATAACTGGTGACGCAAATTCTGCTAATATCAAGGCGATCGTGTTCCGTTAATGAGGGGATCTCAGAACAAACGCCATCGCTAGTATTAAATTTCCAGCCATGATAGCAACAGTACACCCCATCCCCTTCAATCCAGCCATGGTGCAGCGGAATGCCACGATGGGGGCAAATATCCCGCAATGCGAACACTTCTCCATCCTCTCTCCTACCGACAACAATCGGTTCACCTAGCATTTTTTTGGCCATTAGCTGACCGGGTTTAAGTTTATTTGCCGGTGTGGCCACATACCAAAAGTCGCGCAGTAAGCTAGTCATAGGGTTTGTCTGGAGAGCTTCGATCGTTCATCCTATCATCAGAAATGAAGGTTATGACCGGGACTAGGGCAGATAATTTATGGACGTAACTGGATTCGAACCAGTGACCCCATCGATGTCAACGATGTACTCTAACCAACTGAGCTATACGTCCGCACGAATTGTTATTATAACACGATTGCTTCTAATTAGGCAAGCCCCTAGGCAATAAATTGATAGCCAATTAACTTATAAATTAACTTGGCAGTGGTAAATTCCGAGACCACCGAATCACTAATCGGGGCCAATTCCATCACATCACAGCCAATCACCTGATGAGTTTGGAAAAGACGACGGAGAAAGCCTAGGGTTTGATGCCAACTTAACCCCCCCGGTTCAGGTGTTCCCACCCCCGGAATTAAAGCCGGATCTATGCCATCCACGTCTATGGTTAAAAATACCTTCTCGGTGCTAATTTTGGCGATCGCTTTTTCGATCCAATTCGGATCACCGGCGATATCTCGATCCCAAATCACAGGAATCTGCTGTTTAGCGATTAATTCCGCTTCTTCTCGACAAATAGCCCGAATTCCCACGGGTAAAGTCGGTAAACCCATTTCTAACACCCGACGCATCACACAGGCGTGGTTATGGTGCGATCCTTCGTACTCAAAACGCATATCGCCATGGGCATCAATTTGAACCACCGTAAAAGGTTCCGATAAAGCTTGTCGGTAAGCTTGTACTACTCCCGTAGTGATAGCGTGTTCACCCCCGACGGCGACGACAAATTTATCATCGGCAATTAAACGCGAAACTGTAGCTGTGGTGACGGCTAACATCTCCTCGGCGGACAATTGCGGTTGCTGACGGGTATCGGCGATCGCATCATGGGTATAGATGCCCACTTCTAAACAGGTTTCCCTCTTAAGTTCCTCGTCATAGGCTTCCAATTGTTGGGAAGCGGTAATCACCGCCGCCGGCCCGGTTTCACAACCCTTGCGATAGGTGGTGGTGGCCTCGTAGGGAATCGGCAGGATCACGGCCTTAGCTGTGGCGTAAGTGGCGATCGCTTCACTCCCTAAAAATTGTTCGCTACCGGTGGCGCAAGACAATAACATGGGCAAGTCACAGAAAATTTTAGTCCAATCTTCTATTATAAATATTTTGACTATTTTTGTCTATCTCAACTGACTCCAAACGTATCTACTACAATGGCAGAAAACCCTTATCCATCAATGGATACATCCCTCAATTTCTCGCTCAAGATTGGTTTGCTACGGGCGATAATCTGGAAATATTAGCAAAAATAAATTCAGAACGATTTTGCGCCGTTTCAGCGATCACTAAAATTGTTAAGAATTGTACAACCCTCTTGTTATAAGGCTTTTTATGTCATGAAACCTTAAAATGAGAATTGCTGTGGAAATATAGCCATCAGTTAGGCTGCTTCATACTGCTGTAACAAAAAACAATTATCCCCCGATAGCGATCGCTAAAGGTCGAATAATTATAAATTTTTGTCAAGAGGTGCGATCAGATATGGGAATCATCGCTAGAATAGTCCTAAATTGTCAGGAATTTAGTTAAACAAGGTTTTTGGCAAGATGCTAATTTGGCTAACAAGCTTTTGGGCGTGATATCGGGAAAAGTTCTGGCGATCGCGCCTAAATGGGGTGATATACTGAAAGTTGACCCATATCGTTACTCTGGAGAGTGTTATGCAGAAATTTTCCGTGTAATATGTAGTTATGCAGCTTGAACTGTTTGTTTAGACAGCATTCAAGATTAACTCTAGAAGCTCAATTTCCAATTCCTTTGATTCCAGGCATGGGGAAGGATCTAGATTTAATTCATACTGTCTGCTAGAGCTATACTATACATGAAACGAGATTTAAAGGATTTAGGGCTATGGCAGACAAACTTCAATCTGGGGATAATACTAGAATCATTGATACTTCTCAGCAGAACGTTTATGGCATTTCCCAACGTGGAACAGGCATTATCAATCAATCGGAAATTTTTCAGGTGGGTATTGATAAAGCCGCAAAAAGTGTTGTGATGGATAGCGAAGTCGCTAATCTCCTTATCTGGCTTGCAGAGCAGCAAGGTATCAGTCCTGAAGTTGCGTTAAAAAAAGCTGTGGCGATCGCGGCATATATTTATGACATCACAACCAGCCAAGGGGATAAGTTGTTAGTGAAACGCAAAGATAACTCTGTTGGGGAGATTGTTTTGAAGTAAGTATTTCTGGATTGTTGAAATAATGCCAATCGAACCTGAAAAGCAAAAAGCACCTCTCCCTGAATCTTCCTCTGAAGAAAATGGCACTCCTGATCTTCCAAATGATGAAATGATTAAGCGTTATGTTCAGACTCAAGAGGTTGATATTAAAAACTTGTTGCCATCTCAGGTGGAAACGGGTATTAAGCTTGAAGAGAGACAGGAGACGACTCGCTCACAATTAGCGACTTTTTTGATAAAAATCTTAGCAGGAACCTTAACTGCAAGTTTTGGATTAATCATAATTCTGACAGTTATGTCGGGTTTTATAGATGAAAAGAAGATAGAGTCATTCGATAAGACAAGTTCATTGGTGAAAGATTTAATCACATTTATATTGACCGCTCAGACAGGTTTAATTGGTACAGCCCTTGGTTTTTACTTTGGCTCTAGAGGTAATAATGCAGATTAATTAATCTGAGCGCAATCGCCGATATTGTAGGGTGCGTTCATGAAATGTAACGCATCTTATTTTTGCTTATGTAAACAGTAATTTGAATACGATGACAATTTTTTAGCTAGACTAGAATAAATTATTGCGCTATGCAATTAAATTATACCTTTCAATCTAGGAGCAGCCATGCTAGACACAGCAACTCTTGAACGACGCTTGATAACCCTTGAACAAGTGCGATCGCTATCACTGTAGGGTGCGTTCCCTAATGCAACTTCTACCGCTCCACTAATAGATTTTGGGGGAACGCACCATGCACATTGATTGGCTGTAAGAACGATTTCTGCAAAGACTGTGAAATTGAAGGCTCTTGTGCAGGTCAGTGTCAAGTCACTTTGGAGTCTTCCAGAAATGACAGTCAATTAGTTGCAAAAATGTGCGAGTTAATAATTGCAACTACACAGAATTTGGTTGACGAACATCTAGAAGGCAGGTGAAATTCTGTGTTTATGACTAAGAACTAGCTGCCCAAAGCAAAGACACTTCATATTGATTAAATGTTGAATCCGCACTCACAAGTATCATATCTTCTACCTGAGCTTGTGCAATCAGCATTCGGTCAAAAGGATCACGATGATGTAAAGGCAATGCAGCCGCCCGCAAAGCATGAGAAGCATTGATCTCTAACGATCTAGCTCCTAGTTGGGTCATTCGAGTAGAGACATAATTATCTATTTGCTCTGGCAGTGGTAATTTACCGATTGAGACTTTAATTCCCATCTCCCAAACACTGGCAACAGAAAACCACACTTCATTGCTTTCGTTGGCAATTTGTTCAATTACATTCTCACTTAACTTGTCTGGTTGGGCAAACCACCACAGCCAGCATTGTGTATCCAGTAAAAGTCTCACTCCGCACCACCCTCAAATGCTACCAAAATATCTTCTGGTAAAGGAGCGTTAAAATCATCTGGTACGGTAAACATCCCTCGATCTTGTCCTAAACTAGACCGTCGATCTAAAGATGTCCGAAATGGAACAAGTTTAGCAATTGGAATACCTCGGTTTGAAATAACGATTTCCTCTCCGAGTTCCACACGGGACAATAGCCGAGAAAGGTTTGTTTTAGCCTGATGAATGTTTACAGTTTCCATGCTCTTAAAAAACCAAATCTACAAACTAAGTTTAGTTTAGTTGCGGTGATTCTGCAAGGGCAAGTTAGTTTGAAGTGCGATGCCGAAGGCACTGCGTAGCAGTACGCTATCGCTGTAGGGTGCGTTCCCTAATGCAACTTCTACCGCTCCAGCGATCGATTTTTGGGGAACGCACCATGCAGATTTATTGAAGCTGTAAGTCTAAATGCGATGCCGAAGGCACTGGGTAGCAGTACGCCAATCTTGTAGAGACTCAGTAGGATGGGCATTAGCTCATCCTACTGGACTGTTTCAGCTAATTTGGTGTATTAGAAAAATGCTATAAATTCTATAATCTAAGACTTTAAGCCGAAATCTATTGCCCTATTTTAGTTGAAACAGTCCACTACAGACCTGTGAGATATTATAGAGAAGTCTCCAGAAGTCAAATCGCAATCGGGAGTTAGTATATGCAAGCTATCCTTTTAAGTCGTGAAGAAGTTGCTCAACGTGCAGAGAAACTGTACGAAAGCAGAATCCGCCAAGAGGTGGAAGTTGAGGAAAACATTGGCAAGATGGTTATCATTGACATTGAAACAGGTGACTACAAAGTTAATGAAAATGGCTTACACGCTGCTGACTTATTGAGCGAGAAACACCCCCATGCTCGGCTCTTTGGGATCAAAATTGGCTACAACGTTGCTGCCGCTTTTGGTGGGGGTGTTATGGAGCGTGTAGTTAAGTGATTTCAGGTATTGTGGCTAATGGACACCCGATCATCACTATCCCATTTCGGATTCCAAATCGCGCTGACTTTCCGATTGAGTTTGTAGTAGATACAGGATTTACAGATGAGCTTTGTTTACCATCGGAGGCAGTAGCATTACTGAATCTTCCTTTCAGGTACGATATGCGGGCGAATTTAGCAGACAACAGCCAAGAATGCTGCCCCTTCACAAAGCAATTATTATCTGGAATGGTGAGGAGCGAGAAACTCGTGTATTTGCAACAGGGCGGCGACCCCTGGTTGGAACTGCTTTATTAGATAGCCATGAACTTGTGATTCAGTTTACGGAAGGTGGGTTGGTAACAATTGACGAATTGTAGTTCTCAGCATTAGCGCAAACGCAGGCTAACAAGTCGATGAAGCGGACGGATGAGAAATTATTGGTTGTGATGCAAAGGTTATCTGCCGCCGCTTATCTTAGCCGTTATATTGAATCGGTTTTTAATAGCATGATTAACTCCCAATCCAACTTGAAAAACCCGCTCCCTTCTCCACACTGCTGTAACAAAAAACAACTATCCCCCGATAGCGATCGCTAAAGGTCGAATAATTGTCAGTTTTTGTCAAGGGGTGCGGTCAGATCTAGGAATCATCGCTAGAATGAGCCTAATTGTCAGGAATTTAGTTAAACAAGGTTTTTGGCAATAGGCTAATCTGGCTAACAGGCTTTTGGGCGTGATATAGGGAAAAGTTCTGGCGATTGCGCCTAAATAGAGTGATATACCGAAAGTTGACCCATATCGTTACCCCAGAGAGTGTTATACAGAAAGTTTCCGGATAATATGTAGTTATGTTTTCAAGAAAAGAGAAGAGAAGAAATGTTATCAAAACTTCTAAGTAAAGCTGTACAAAAAGCTCAAGAACTACCAGAAGCAATTCAAGACGAACTGGCAGAGCAGTTTATTGAAGACATCGAAAATGAAATCAAATGGCAAGAAACATTATCTAAACCCCAAGACAGCTTAATTCTCAAAGAACTTGCTCAGAAAGCTATTGCGGATTCAGAAAACGGACAGACTGAAGAAATGGGATTTGATGATCTATGAAGTCGGAACTAAATCCAGATTTCGTCGGCTTATTTCAACAGCTACCAGAAAGAGTGAAAAGAACAGCCAGAAAAAATTACAAGTTATGGAAAGATAACCCCAGTCATCCCAGCTGAGAATTTAAGGAGGTCAATCAAGAAGACCAGATCTGGTCAATCAGAGTCGGTATAGGTTGGAGAGCGCTAGGAAAAATCAAGAATAAGAATGTAATTGTTTGGTTTTGGATAGGCTCTCACCCAGAGTATGACAAATTGTTAAAGAAGTTGTGAACCAAGAAACATAACAAATCACCGCACCCGAAATAATAGTGAAATTTTGTGACAAAGTGCAGTCATATCTAAGAATCTTTGCCATAATTCTGGAAAGCTTCTGTGATAAGTTTCCTTAAAGGAGATTGTTTGCAGTAAGCTAATCTGGCTAACACGCTTTGGGGGTGATATAAGGAAAAGTTCTGGCGATTGCGCCTAAATGGAGCGATATACCGGAAGTTGACCCATATCGTTACTCTGGAGAGTTTTATACAGAAAGTTGACCTATAATATGTGGTTAGGCGGCATGAAAGCACTATCACTCGTCCTACTCCTATCTCTTGCCACTCCCCTTACGTTAGCGCGTGAGGGCACTGTGCTTGAGAGCGAAATTTCGCTAGGTGGGATCGCGATCGGGGATTCGCCAAGCGAGGTCACAAATAAACTTGGCTTACCGTTACGCAAGGTAGAAGAATTAGGGTTTCTGAGTCTCCACTATTACTATCCTCAAGTGCGAGTCTCGTTTAGTGAAAATGTGGTCGCCGAGTTGTATAGCGACAATCCAGCAGGGTGCACTCCAATGCAGCTATGCCCGGGGGGTCCGTTGGATAAGATGCGTTCTCTTTACGGGCTGCCTGTCATTGCTGACAGGGAGACGGGGCGCTTCTATGAATACGGGGCGGCCGACTCTACTTGCTGGCTTCAGATCCGCTCCAAGGGCAAAAGGATCTCATCAATCGCAGTGGTGTGTCTGCCGTGACGCTGAGGTTTATTTATTATGGGCTGGAGAAATAGACGAAATTGATAATAAAGCAAGGATAAGGAAAGGTAATCTTTCAGAAAGATTAGATCATGTAAAAATAAAGCTCATGTCTGAGACCTAAGTAAAGGACAAAAAGCTTGAAAAGTAGTGCGATCGCCGATCTTGTAGGGTGAGTTAATGGAATGTAACGCACCTTATTTTTATTGCTTGTCCTTCTGTATCCCATAGGATACACTTAAGGCATGATTGAAATTCGCCAGACCGAAACCTACTCTCAGTGGTTTAGCAATTTGCGGGATCGCCAAGCAAAAGCACGTATAGACATTCGTGTTCGTCGCCTGTCTATGGGCAATCCAGGCGATGTTAAACCAGTAGGAAAAGGTGTATCGGAACTGCGGATCGATTATGGCCAAGGCTATCGGGTGTATTTCATTCAGCGAGGCGAGACCTTGATCATCCTCTTGGCAGGAGGAGATAAGCAAACTCAAGAACGGGACATCAAAACAGCATTAAATTTAGCACAAGACTTATAGGAGATTTTCATGGCTACTATCCAAACCTATCCTTGGGATGCGGCAGAACATCTCGAAACAAAAGAAGATATAGCTGCATATCTTGAAGCAGCTCTTGAAGATGGCGATCCAAGCTTAGTGGTAGCAGCATTAGGTGATATTGCTCGATCTAAAGGGATGACACATATTGCCCGTGAAACAGGGTTGGGGCGTGAAAGTCTCTATAAAGCTTTGTCAATCGAAGGCAATCCAGAGTTTGCCACAGTTCTTAAGGTCTTACAATCACTTGGGTTACGCCTCCAAGTCGTACCAATTGCCTAACTTCACCGTTATACTGAATCGGTTTTTAATAGCATGATTAACTCCCAATCCCACTGGAAAAACCCGATTCCTTCCCCCCACTTTCCACTCCCCCATACCTGTTAAACGGGATTTAGGATCAGAGCGATCGCTAGATGAAAGGTTAAGTAATGTTAAGATCATAATTCTTCATGAAGAAAGCGCACGATCGCCGAGTAACTGTAGTCAAAAATACCAAATTTTGCCCCAGTCACAATACAGTAGGGATCAAGCGCATTCGATCGAAGCAAGAATTTTCTCCCCAGTATCTATGAATCAATCAGAAAGTTGCGGTAAGGTCTATCTCGTCGGTGCGGGTCCCGGAGATCCCGGTTTGTTGACCTTAAAAGCGAAAGTTCTCCTAGAAAATGCCGATGTTGTCCTCTATGATGCCCTAGTTAGCCCCTCGATTCTAGCCATGATTAACCACCGGGCCGAACAAATCCATGCGGGTAAGCGTCGCGGTCGTCATTCTCTGGTACAGGAGGAAATCACCGCTTTACTGATCGAGAAGGCCCAGACTAATGCCGTGGTTGTTCGTCTCAAAGGAGGTGATCCCTTTGTTTTCGGTCGCGGGGGTGAAGAAATGCTTGATCTGATTGCGGCCGGAATTAGCGTCGAGATCGTGCCGGGGATCACTTCAGGAATTGCCGTGCCTGCCTACGCTGGTATTCCCCTCACCCATCGCAATTATAGTTCTTCCGTTACCTTCGTCACCGGCCACGAGATGGCGGGTAAATATCGTCCTCAAGTTAACTGGTCAGCGATCGCCCATGGTGCGGAAACAATTGTTGTTTATATGGGTGTGCATAATTTACCCTATATTATCGGCGAGTTAACCAAGGCCGGCAGAAGTCCAGAAACACCGATCGCCCTGATTCGCTGGGGAACAACACCGCAACAACAGCAGTTAATCGGTACTTTCACCACGATTATGGACCAGATCGAAGCCACCGGCTTTGAAGCCCCGGCGATCGCTGTTATCGGGGCGGTGGTGGACCTTCACGATCTCTTGCAAGCGGGACAACCTTTGCTATCGAGGACAATCCCCCCTACACCCATTTCTCTCTGATTCGGTTTCCATGCGTCAATATCAAAAATCCCTGACAATTGCCACCAGTCCCAAGAATTTCCATCGTCTCACTGCCCCCATAGAGGCGATCGTGGCTGAATCGGGCATAACGACGGGATTATGCAGTATATTTGTCTGTCACACCTCCGCTTCCTTGCTGATCCAAGAAAATGCCGATCCCGATGTTCTCACCGATTTGGCCAATTTCTTCGCTAAGTTAGTCCCGGAAGATAGCAGTCTCTACTATCACTCTACCGAAGGGCCAGACGATATGCCCGCTCACATTCGCTCGGTGCTAACCCGGACATCGGAACAAATCCCGATCGCTAGAGGTAAATTAGTTTTAGGGATCTGGCAAGGTATCTATCTCTGGGAACATCGTCAGAGTCGTCACCAAAGGCAAGTGGTGGTTCATATCACGGGGGTCTGAAGCTTTGCGTATAGTTTTGTAATAGAAACTTTACTCGTACCCCTCATCGGAGTAAGATTTTTTCCGTGTACGATCAAATTGTTCGCTTTTTGAACAAAGAACTTCATATTTCGTAACAAAAGGAAACAATTTATGCGAAAATTGTTCGCTCTGGCCCTGGTGCTATCTCTCTGGTTCACCTTTGCCGCTCCAGCGTCGGCTGATTTGTCTAATCTGACCCCTTGTAGCGAAAATCCCGCTTTCCTACAAAAAGCGAAGAGTTTCCGCAACACCACTCCTGACCCCGAATCGGGAGCCAAACGCGCTCAAACCTACTCCCAAGCTCTCTGTGGACCCGAAGGCTATCCTCACCTAATTGTTGATGGTCGTTGGGATCACATGGGCGATTTCTTTATCCCTAGCATCCTATTCCTGTACATTGCCGGTTGGATCGGTTGGGTTGGTCGGGCCTATTTAATCGCCGTGCGCGACAGCAAAGATGCCGAAATGAAGGAAATCATCATCGATGTTCCCCTCGCTCTGAGCAAAATGTTAACGGGGTTCCTCTGGCCGTTGGCGGCTTTACAAGAAGCCACTTCCGGTAAATTAACCGTTAAGGATTCGGAAATTACTGTTTCCCCTCGTTAATTTTTGTGTCAAACCCTTGACTTTTTATTCCCTAGGAGAACTCAGATGGAAGGACTTACTAAATTTCTCTCGTCCGCACCCGTGTTAATTATGGCGCTGCTGACTTTCACCGCCGGGATTTTAATCGAATTTAATCGCTTTTATCCCGATCTCTTATTCCACCCGCTAGGTTAAAGGCAATCTCAGGTGATTAAAGGGGATACAGAGTCCACTGTATCCCTTTTTAAGGGCAACGATCGGAGGGACTGGGGGAATATTAAGAAAAGAAAGGCACTGGAGACGACAGGCTCTAAAAATCGATAAGATACAGGTGTCTGCAACCACAGAGGTGGGACAAACCATGCTGTTAGATAGAGATTTGATGCTAGGAAAGCGTCTGCGGTATCAAGAATTACAAGAAAAATTAAAAGAGATTTGGCAGGGAGAAAACGTTCCCGAATCGGATGAATGGGATTATGATATCCTAGTTGTCCCTTCTTTTAGTATCGATCAGAGAGTCGGTCAAAAAGTAGCGGGTTTTTTACATTACGAAGAAAGATTATTATTTTCTCTGATTCGGTTGCGACACCCGAAAACTCGTTTAATCTATGTAACAGCGCAGCCACTTTCGCGGATGGTGATTGATTATTACCTGCAATTGTTGCCCGGGATTCCTTTTTCCCATGCTAATAATCGTCTGTTATTACTGACAACTCACGATAACTCTTTTCAACCTTTAACCCAAAAAATTCTGGAAAGACCGCGCTTAGTAGCAAGAATCCGGCAAGCGTTGCGTCGAGATCGTGCCTACATGGTTTGTTTTAATTCTACTAATTTAGAGCGAGAATTGTCTTTACAATTAGATATTCCTTTATTTGCCTGTAGTCCAGACTTATTGTATTGGGGTTCTAAAAGTGGCAGTCGCGAGATTTTTGGTCAAGGCAATATTCCCCATCCTGACGGTAGTTTACAGGTAAATACGGTCAAGGATTTGTTATACGAAGCCGCTAGTTTGTGGTCTCGTCAACCGCGACTAAAACGCATGGTAGTTAAATTAAATGAGGGGTTATCGGGAGAAGGAAATGCAGTTTTAGATTTACGTCCTTTAGCGGAAATTGTTGATAGTAACAGCCTAGATTTAAGCGAGAGAATCAATCTCTTGGCCAAACAATTAGAGAAGATGAGTTTTCAAGCAAGGGATGAAAATTGGGACAGTTTTTCTGGCAGAATTGCTGAATTAGGGGCAATTGTCGAAGCTTTTATTGAAGGAGAAGAAAAGCGATCGCCGAGTGTGCAAGGTTATATTACACCCACGGGAGAAGTAAATATTCTTTCCACTCACGATCAAATTTTAGGCGGTTCCGATGGTCAAATTTATCTAGGTTGTCATTTTCCTGCCGATGAAAATTATCGCCTACAATTACAGGAATTAGGCCTAAAAATAGGGGAAATTCTGGCAGCAAAGGGAGCAATTGAACGCTATGGAGTTGATTTCGTCGCTGTCAAAAATCCAGAAACTTTAGTCTGGGATTTACAGGCGATCGAAATTAATCTGCGAAAAGGAGGAACCACCCATCCTTTTATGACTTTGAAGCTTTTAACTAATGGTAAATACGATCAAGAAACTGGATTATTTTTCAGTCAACCTCACCAAGAAAAGTATTATATTGCCTCCGATAATCTCCACAAACCCCAATACAAAGGTTTACTTCCCGATGATTTAATGGATATTATTGCTAAACATCACTTGCATTTTGATAGTAGCAGTAAAACAGGAACAGTTTTTCATCTCATGGGTGCGCTGTCGGAATTTGGTAAATTAGGGTTAACTTGTATCGGCAATTCTAGTGAGGAAGCTGCGGCAATTTATCAGCGTGTGGAACAGGTGTTAGATTGGGAAACAGAGCATAGTTCCATAAATTTAGGTTATTATTATTCTGGATTACCGATTACTTGGATATAACTAGACTGATTTACTGGGTATAATTTTTTGTTTCAGAGATTTAATCATCCAAGCAGGCAGTTCTAAAAATTGATAGATAGCTAGATTCCAAAGATAGCCATACTGAGGGAATTTTCTTAATAACATAACTTCCGATAAAAAGTAAAATCGCCAAGTTCTTTGGTATTCAGGAGGATTATCTTCAATTCGTATTTGTTCGGGAGACTTCGGCATCCAGTGACCGATTACTCGCTCTTTTTCAAAATATTTAGCCTGAATATATAAACCTAGTAATCTATCTAAACACCAAAAAGGAATATATTTAATCGGACCAAATAAGTTCATGAGATTAGTAATTTCTATCGTCGCTACTTGCACAAGTTCACTTTTCCAAACTTTTTTATCAAAATTTTCTAAATGGGGACCATTTTGATCGCGACGTTGATTGACAAAAACTTGGGGATTAAAAGGATTATCTAAAGGAGCGATCGGTAATTCTAATAAATAATTATTCTCTTTAAATAAGTTACTATTATTTTCTCTTCTGCTACAGATAGCTAAACTTTTTACATCGGGAATTGTTGGCCAAGGACTCTCTAATTTTTCTCGTTCACCGTAGGGAAATTCACATCTGGCTAATCGCAATACCCAACTATTGGGGAAGCGTTCAAAATAGTCTTTAACTAAGGTGACGATCTCCGGGTGTAAATATTCATCGCAATTGATTGTGAGAATATAAGTACCTCTGGCATTTAAAAATCCTGTACTTCTTTGAATAATTTCACCTCGTAAAGCACAGACAATCTGTTTCATGCGTGGATCATTGACTGGGGAAGGTTTAACACCGGGAGGATGAACTAAAATAAATTCTATGTCTCCCTTGACTTTCAATAATTCTCCTAGCCAATATTCGCCAAATCCCTCGCGCATCGGGATAATGATCGATAGAAAAGTATTAGACATAAATTAACTCTTTAGATTTGCCTGTGATTTATCAAAGTTGTCTTGACTGCGATGCACTTAACTGGTTTAAATAGCTTCTAAATATTTGCTATCGAGCAGAAATGAGCCTCGATCGAATTTTACACCCCAATAACCCCCCGGCCGGCGATCGATCACCGTGCCGATATCGTCGATATTGAGTAGCTCCGGCGGCCGTAACATAGGCATGGGATCGGCGGTTTTCAGGTAAGGGGGAATGGCAATCAGACGGACTTTTCCCCCGATGCTAATTTCACTCATGGTACTGACTAGATGCGATCGTGACATCGTATCTCAACTTAGCATATTTCAAATCATTCTCAAGATAGATTCCCTAGGGAATAGGTATTCTGTAAGCTGTTGCCATCCGCCTTTGGCGTTGGGTTGGGGTGTTGCCTGACCTAGCGGCGAGGGGATAATCGCAATACGAAATCTGCTGGAGCAATAATCATGAAAATCACTCATAAACTTTTGTTTTCTTCCTGGCTCTTACTGGGTGTCACGGTAGCCCCATCCCAGGTATTGGCAGGACCATTTAACTCACCCGGTCCCTTTGTCAATCCCGTGGTAGATGGAGTACCATTACCCCCTCAAGTTCCAGGAAAGGAGTACTCTGAAGATCCAGACAGGAATGGAAATCCCTCACATACCGCTAATCCTGGTCAAGTAATTGCCTGGGATGGCACAGGTGGGACAACCAACACGAGTAACTTTTTCGGTCTTTGGAATCCTCAATCTGGCACTGCAGCACCCGATCCTTTCCAGGTCGATGCTTTGGCCAACAAGAAGGATTTACTCTTCTATGAAGTGATCGAAGATGAAGTTACACTCGTGTTTTCGACTGGGTTGCCCGGAGGACCGCGCACCGATTACGATAACTACATCTTCTATGAACGTCCTAACTTTAAAGTACTTTTGCCTTCCCCGTACAAAAAGATAGGGGTGTGGGCGACACCAGCACAGATCAACCAAGTTGAACCAAATAACGTGGAAGGTTTAGAACTTTGGGCACCGGTTAAAGATGCGACAGTGCCTTTAGAACAGAGAATCAACAGTGTGCTGCTACAAGGTCCTGAAGTGCCTGTAGATGATGCTAACCGTTACTCCCTTTTCGGCGATCCTCTGTGTAGTGTATTCAAGAGTAATGGGGATTGTCTCTTCCTGAAAGCGAATATCGCCGGTGCAATCACCCCTCTTTTTCCCGGTTTAGATATCACTTCTGCGAAGATCGACCTTGATGGACTGATGACATGGGAAAACGACATCCTCTTTAGCCTCAAGCCAATCGATGGAAACAACGATGGCATTATTACTGACAACGATCCCTCAAAAGACTTAGATGGTGGGGAGATCTTTGTTTGGCGATCAACTGAATCTTCAGCGAAGTTTCTCATTCACGGTGGACACGTCTGGGATACAGTTTTCAATGTCAAGGACACGGTAGAGTTCTGGACGGGATTAAGACCAGGAACTGAGAACATTGACGCACTCGAAGCTGTCGCTGTCCATACTCCCGAACCCTCTACATTCCTCAGCTTATTAACCCTTGGATCGTTAGGTGCAGCTTCAACCCTGAAGCGCAAACTAAAATCCTCTAAATCCGACTAAAACAAAACCATAAAAGTAGGCTAAATTGCTTACCAGAGTATAATTAATGCCCCTTCATTCAGTCAGTTGAGGGTGTGTTTTTTGTCCATGTTTCTATTCATTAATTTTTATTAATTAATCGATCACAAGTATTTTTTTGTGATACAATGGGGGCGGTTAATACAAATATCGTAAATTTTAATGACTATTGTGATTCCCAACGAAATTATACAAGCAACAGGAAAAAACGAGCAACTGTTGCAACTAGAACTGGCAATCATTATGTTTAGAGATTATCATATCAGTAGCGCAAAAGCGGCTGATTTTGCCAACTTATCTTTAATTGAATTTCGTCAAGAAGTCGCCAAGAGGAATATTTGTGTAAATTATGATAGTGTAGATTGGCAACAAGAATTACAAACCTTAAAAACCTTAGGTGATCTGTGATTGTTGTTAGTAACACCTCTCCGATTACCAGTTTAGCTGCTATCGGCTATCTTAACTTGCTCCATGATATCTATGGAACAATTATTATTCCAGTGGCTGTTTATGAAGAAATGACAGGATTAGGTTATTCATTTCCTGGCACTATTGAAGTTCAAACCCTATCCTGGATAGAAAAGCGAGAGTTAGAGAATCGGTTATTATTAGAAGAATTACAAAAGGAATTACACCGAGGAGAATCAGAAACGATAGCTTTAGCGATTTCTTCAAATGCTGATAGAGTAATTATAGACGAGAACCCTGGCAGAAAGAAAGCAATTAGTTTAGGATTGAATGTTATTGGAATTTTAGGTATTTTATTAATTGCCAAAAGAAGAAGATTAATTCCTACTATTCAGCCGTTAATGGATGATTTGATTTTTAAAGCAGGTTTCCGTGTTAATCAAATATTGTATTTAGACATATTAAAAACAGCGCAAGAAATTGATGAAAACCAATAACTAAAGCCTTCAAAATCTTCTTATTTAATTGTTGCTAACTAATTGAAAACAAGAGCGTTTTTTGTGGTAGAATAGTCGGTCTAGTGTAAATATAGTAAAAGTTGAAATGTCTATCACCCATATTAATAATCTTCAAGACCAGATTTTGCAGAGTATTAAGACTTTACCGCTAGAAAAACAGCAAAAAGTCCTTGAATTCGCCCAATCCTTACAAAGAAATTCACGTTTTCAGAAATGGGATCATATTTCAGATGCGGAAGCACAATCGTTACAAAATGAATTTGCTCAAGAGGATATTAGCTTTTCAGAAAGTATTTTACCCGATTATTTATCTCACCTTGAACAAGAGGATAAGCAATAAATGCGAGGGGATATTTATCTAGCTGATTTGAATCCGAGTCGTGGTTCAGAACAAGCTGGTATTCGACCTGTTATTATTGTCCCACTGTTGTTGTAATTCCATTAACCAGTAATTTACGTCGCGCACAAATCCCCGTAACAACGGTTATTCCCGCAGGACAGGGAGGCTTAAATCAGGAATCAGTAGCCTTATGTTATCAAATTGTTGTTAAGTAGGTAGGCGTTAAAAATTATCAGATCCCCCCCTTATTAAGGGGGGATTAAAGGGGGGACTAAGGGGGGATCGGCACCCCCCTTATCAAGGGGGGCAGGGGGGATCGAACCTAAAATATATTTTTAATTTAATTATAACCAGCTACTTATTGATAGACAACGACTTCAGCGACAGTTGGGGACACTTTCTTCTAGTTATTTACAGCAATTGTAAGAAGCGATGCGATATACATTAAAAAACCAAAATCTGAATTCCTAGTTGGGGAGAAAAATGTAAGGATTTATTAAATTGTAACTTTTGATACAGTTGTGGGGGGGGGGAATGTGTATAATCCCGTTGTCTCCCTTTGGCGTTGGGTTGGGGTGTTGCCTAACCTAGCGGCGAGGGGATAACCGCACTATTGAGAAGAAAAAAAATGAAAAACAGCATCTCAGCCGCGATTCTTGGAGCGGCTGTAACCACTGCACTCATCGGACTATCTACAAGTCCTGCTCAGGCTGCTCAACTTAGCTTCAAGTTCGACTTTTTAACTTCGGACGGTGATTTATTTAAACTGAATCTGACTACGGAGGACACGCTTACAACGAAAAACGCCCCTTCTTACACTGATCCAATCAGTGGTTTAACTTCTCCAGCTTATACCTTTACAGGTTACAAAATCCTTAACGTGACGGGAACGGAGACTGAAGGCGGCATCACTAACCCTATTACTGCAATACTTCCCGAAGGCTCTGGCGTTTTTAATGCACCTTTCAATGGTGTTCCAACCATAGACCTGATTCCCCACTCGCCGACGGATAACCTTTACAATCCCAATGGTGGCTTTGCTCCAGGAGTGCTTCCAGCCGGGAATACAGCCGGTAAATTTTCGTTTGGAGGTTTAGCTTTCCATGTAGGGGGTACTGTAAATGAAGATTATCAAGTATTCACCCGGTCGGATTTTGGTAGTACCTTCAACCGGCCGGGGCCGGGCTATGACTATGGCGGTTGCCCCGGTAGCTGCCTTGGGGCTATACAAGTTCCTGAACCCTCCTCAACCGCTGGACTTTTAGCTATTGGCTCCTTTGGTGCATTAGGCGCAGCTTCAACCCTGAAACGCAAACTAAAATCCTCCAAAACATCAGAAAAAGAAACCACAAAAGTAGGCTAAATTGCTTCTAAAATACGATAAATGCCCCTTCATTCAGTCAGTTGAGGGGGTTTATTGTATAATAGGGACATAATTAAATCAAGAGGATTTTGGTTATGCAACAGGTGACGATTGAGCTACCCACCACCATAATTAATGCTCTAGCCGCCTACAATCAAGAGCATAAGGTATCTTCTTCTGATACAGTACAAACGGCTATAGAATCATTTTTAATAGCGAAAGGCTATTTATCCAAACCGAAAAAATCTTTTCACTTATCTCCCGCACCCAAAGGAAGTGGCTATACTGACACATCCATCAATCATGACGCTGTTTTAGCCGAATTTACAGCTTGCCTCTATATAGATTAGGATTTGAACAAGCCACTCATTTCACACAAAATTGCTGAGAATCTGCTAATCTGATCAATCCGACAGAAAATCAGTATTTCGCCGCTATAGCAAAAGCTAAACAATTTCCTGATCAAACTATTACTATTGTTGATGCTTTGACTGCTATCATCTCAATCGAATTAGATCTACCTGTTTGGAGCTATGATTATCATTTTGATATAATGCGGGTGAAAGTATGGAGATAACCCTCAAGTGCAAACTAAAACCCTCCAAACCCTCAAAAAAGGAAACCACAAAAGTCTCCTAAAAACCATTAATAAAAAACTTGCGATCGCCTCTTCATTCAGTCAGTTGAGGGGGTATTGTTTTTTTATATATTTTCCTCTTACACATTAGTCGCTCGAAAATGATAAGATAGATATAATAAACCAGATTGAGTCTGAGGAAAAATCAAAAATGCAATTTATTCAGACTAAAGCCAAAATCAAAGATGGACAATTAATTATCGAGCAACCCCATCAAGATTTGCCAACAGACACAGAGATTGAACTTGTTATTATTGTTCCCGATCAAAATGAACAAGTAGAATTTGAACAAGCTCGTACTAAGATGCAAGCTGCATTTAAAGAAGCAGGTATCGACACTGATGAACAGATTTTAGAGCTTATTCGTAAAGTGAAGCAAGAACTATTTCAGGAGCGGTATGAATGAGGAGAATTTTTTTAGATACAAATATTTATATTATTGGTCAATTAAAACCCCTCTCACCACAAGAGCGAATTCTTACATGGTTAGGATATTATACCCCCAATAATCAATCTTCAATCAAAGTTATTATTTCCCAGGAACTCATTAACCAAATTTTACGAGTTGGCAAAAGCAGCCAAAATAGTAGATCAAATCTGGCAGAATCTTAATTGCTTATTTATACCAGAAACGATTGCAATGAAAGCAGAAGCAAGTCAGATAATTGCAGAAAAATTAGTGCCTTCTGAAGATGTTTTTATCTATCTAACTGCCAAATATGGTGCGGCAGAAATCTTTTTGTCTTAAAATCGAGAATTAATCAAAATTATTGCTGATTTTGATTGTTTAACATCAGAGAAATTTCTTGATAAATATCTGCGACAAATGCCCCCTTAATTCAGTCAATTGAGGGGGTATTTTTGGCCTAACTCTCTCAATTCCCATGATTTCAAGGAGTATGGTTTATCCTTTCATCCGATATCTGCTACAATACAGATACAGGAAATAAAATTTTGATCAGTAGGGTAGAAGTCTTTTCCGTTATCTTAGAAGGTAAGCATCATGAAAAATTTAGAAGAAATTAAAGCGATTTTGGGTCAAGTTAAGTCCTTAGTAAAAGAAAAGTATCATGTCAGTGAATTAGGCATTTTTGGAGATTATGTAAAAGGAGAAGTGCAGGAAAATAGTCAAGTTAATATTCTGATAGATTATACAGAACCGCCTAGTTTACTAGATTTAGTAGATCTGGAATATTATTTAAGTGATTTACTTAAGGTAAAAGCGGATGTTATCAGTAAAAATGGCTTAAAAGGAAGAAGGAGAGAAAGAATTTTATCCGAGGTTATTTATGTATGACACAACGGGAATTTAGAGATTTCTTGCAAGACATTCTAGAGGCAATTTGTCAACTAGAAAAGATGACTCAGGATCTAAGCTTTGCCGAATTTTCAACTAAGATAGAAATATTTCTTTCGGCAGTAAAATTAATTGAAATAATCGGGGAAGCAGTGAAAAATATTCCTGATGAAGTGAGAGTTAATTATCCCAATATTCCTTGGAAAAACATCGCAGGTATGCGGGATAAATTAGTTCATGAATATTGGGCAATTGATGAAAAAGTCGTCTGGAAAGTGATTCAAAACAATCTCCCCCAGCTAAAGAGAATCATTATCAGTATCATTGAGAAATTACAATAAATTTTCCTTCCTCCTTTAAAAACCCACCTCCCCACTTCCCACTTCCCCATTCATAATTATTCCCACTTGCAAGAGTGCCTTTTTGAACCTTTCCCTAAAAAGGTCTTAATTTTAGGGAAATACAGTTAAAGGAATCCATTCGTAGGTGTTGACAATGCCTTGAAAATAATCATTAATAGTTTCTCTGGAATAGGGAACAACCCCGTCTTCACCAAACCAACGTTCATAAATTGTCACCGCTTGTTGTTGGTCACTAACGATCCCTTCCATGAATTTTAATAGGGTATAATTAACCGTATCGCGCCATTTAGAATCATTTTCGGGTAAAGTACAGGCATAGGATTCGTAGGCGTAGGGATAGGAGGGAACTATGGCTAAATTATTGGGATTTTTAGCGCTTTTCCTTAAACCTTCCAGGGTAATGCCATCACTGGCAAAACCATCAATTTCTCCCGTTTCTAGTTTTTGTAAACCCTCGCCACGATTTTTAACTTTGACCAAAATAGCGGCGGGTTGTTGGGTTTTAATTACTGCTTCATTAGTAGTATTGGCAATTACTCCAATGCGTCTGCCTGCCAGGCTACCGATGTCATCGAGATTACTACCTTTGCGGGTGAGTAATTGAGTGCCACTGGCAAAGTAACTAACGGAAAAATCCACTTCATTTTCTCTTTTCCAAGTAAAAGTAGTGGAGCCACATTCGATATCTATCACCCCTGTTTTCAACTTTTCAAAGCGATTTTGGGGAGTAATCTCAACAATTTTTAACTTAATTGGTTTTCCTAACTTCCGTTCGGTTTCCTTGCGAATTAACTCTAACATATCAAGGCTGTAACCCACCCACTTGCCCTGGGAGTTGACAAAACCAAAGGGAATAGCATCTTTACGAGCGCCGGCAGTAATTACCCCAGTTTTTTGAATGCGATCGAAGATTGCTCCGGCAAGGCTAGAATGGTTACTGGTGAGGGTTAAAGCTACTGTCATCGTCATGACGGCAAGTGTACGCTTCATTTTTTTTCCTAATCTGAAAGTGGCTCAAGTCTGGGACTGTTTCAGGAGACTGAGAGTTTCCCAGAGGAAGATTTTTCAGAGGAGATTGCTGGGGACAAAAAAAGAGGAGAGATGTTACTCTCTCCCCCTTTCAGTTTTTTCGACAGCATTTTAAATTGTTTTTTCAGTTGTCGCTGTCGGGCTGAACCACCCTTGCCTTTGTCGTTACGTCCCTGACGGCGGGGGGACTCCCATCGCTTAAGTCGCATAGTTTTTAATTCAAATTTGGTTAGTTATCTGTATTGTAACAGGGTTAGCGTCAGTTTGGGTTAAGGAATTGACATCCTCGCCGCCGTAAAACGGACGGCGATTCCCAAACCTCACGATTTGGGTTTCTGCTTCTTTCCCGAAGGATTTTTCGCACCTGCCTTAACAGATTTACTCTGTTCTGGTCTTATGGTCGCTCTACAGACTGAC
>NZ_JADBTF010000313.1:0-6102 GCF_020246295.1 Microcystis sp. M090S1
ACGATTGTGGTTGAGAATTTAGCCGTCAAGAATCTGGTCAAAAACCCGAAATTATCTCAGGCAATATCTGATGTAAGCTGGGGAGAAATAACTCGACAATTAGCCTATAAATGCCGTTGGTATGGAAGAAATTACATCGAAATAGATAGATGGTTTCCTAGCTCTAAAAGGTGTAGTAATTGCGGGCATATTGCTGAGAAAATGCCGTTAAATGTTCGAGAGTGGGATTGTCCAATCTGTGGGACACACCATGACCGAGATATTAACGCAAGTAAAAATATTTTTGCCGCAGGGCTTGCGGTGTCAGTCTGTAGAGCGACCATAAGACCAGAACAGAGTAAATCTGTTAAGGCAGGTGCGAAAAATCCTTCGGGACAGAAGCAGAAACCCAAATCGTGAGGTTTGGGAATCGCCGTCCGTTTTACGGCGGTGAGGATGTCAAAGCAGGAATAGTTTTTTTGTACGCTAAGAAATAATAGCAAGAATTCCCCTGTGGAAAATCTGTGGAAAACCGGAGCTTTTTTCGATCGCTCTTTCTGGGCTAAAATCTATCAATAGCAATAACTTCGCCCATTGCTAGGTTTTTACTGCAATTCTGAAAAGATTGTGGAAAAATTGTCAAAAGTGAAATTTTTGCCCTTTCTCAGCCAATTCTATAAGCTGTTAACCATCAAGCTATAAGTCAAGAAGAGCGAGACTTGAGCCGACCAGCGCTCTTCCTAGGGAAAAATTGCGTCAAATGTAGGCCAGTGATCTTTAAAATGGAACAAGCAGCAGGAAGTTAACAAAACAAAGCTCCGGGCATTCCCCGAAACCGATAGACTCAAATAGACAAGGAGACAGGATTGGTTAGCACATCTTCGTATCAAACAACAAAATCGAAAGAAATCTTTACAGCCGCTCAAAAATTAATGCCGGGGGGTGTAAGTTCCCCCGTGCGGGCCTTTAAATCCGTCGGTGGTCAACCCATCGTTTTTGAAAGCGTCAAAGGGGCCTATATTCGCGACGTGGACGGTAACGAATACATAGACTATGTGGGAACTTGGGGGCCGGCTATCTGTGGTCATGCCCATCCCGAAGTGATTGCCGCCCTACACGATGCCCTAGATAAAGGGACCAGTTTCGGGGCTCCCTGTGTCCAGGAAAATATTCTCGCTGAAATGGTGATTGATGCCGTTCCCAGCATTGAAATGGTGCGTTTTGTCAATTCCGGCACCGAAGCCTGTATGTCCGTCCTGCGCTTAATGCGGGCTTTTACCGGCCGGGATAAAATCATCAAATTCGAGGGCTGTTACCACGGTCACGCCGATATGTTCCTCGTTAAAGCCGGCTCTGGTGTAGCGACCCTGGGCCTACCCGACTCGCCGGGGGTTCCCAAAACCACCACTAACAACACTTTAACCGCCCCCTACAATGACCTGGAAGCGGTCAAAGCCCTCTTTGTCGAAAATCCCGACTCGATCGCCGGGGTGATTTTAGAGCCAGTGGTGGGTAATGCCGGCTTTATCGTGCCGGATGCTGGCTTTTTAGAAGGATTGCGGGAATTAACCAAGGAATACGGGTCCCTATTAATGTTTGATGAGGTAATGACCGGATTCCGCATCGCCTACGGTGGCGCTCAGGAAAAATTCGGCATCACCCCCGATTTAACCACCCTCGGCAAAGTTATCGGCGGTGGGCTGCCAGTGGGGGCCTACGGCGGTCGGGCCGATATTATGGCGATGGTGGCTCCGGCCGGCCCGATGTACCAAGCGGGAACCTTATCCGGCAACCCCCTGGCCATGACGGCGGGAATTAAAACCCTAGAGTTACTCCAGCGCCCCGGCACCTACGAATATCTCGATAAAGTGACCAAATCCTTAACTGAAGGGCTGCTGAAAGTGGCCAGAGATGCTGGTCATAGAGTTTTTGGAGGTCATATCAGTGCCATGTTCGGGATGTTTTTCACTGGCACCCCCGTGCATAACTATGAAGAGGCCAAAAAGGCCGATGTGGCTAAATTCGGTCGTTTTCACCGGGGAATGTTGGAAAGAGGCGTTTATCTAGCTCCTTCCCAGTTTGAAGCTGGTTTTACTTCTTTAGCTCACACAGAGGCCGATATCGAACGGACTTTGGCCGCCGCTCAAGAGGTTTTAGAAAGTTTATAGTTAATGCTGCTTCGGCCAGGAAAATTGATTGATAGAGTCCCAAGATTGATGAGTTGACATTTCCCCGCTTGCAAAAGACGGGGATTCTCAGGGGAAATTTGGCTAGAAATCCCGAACAATCGAGGGATTATTATCCCCAGCACTGTAAAACTTATCAGTCCCAGCACAGGCCGCCCCTTTTTAGTCAACCAGATCGATAAGATCAAGAGCAAGAGGTATCTAACTTGACAAAAATTACCTCGGTTTCGATAATCCTGAAACCGTCAACAAAATTGAGTGATAAATAGCTGGGCAAAAAATCAAGAAAAACAGCAAAAAAACGTAGTTCCCCCCTTGACAAATAGCCAAAACTAGGCATTAGTTAAATTTAATGATTTTTTAATAAAAACCGCCTTCTATCACCAGAAAAAGCGATCGGTAGATTTTTATCAGAGTAATGTAATCATCTTTACAACTATCGGGGATCAAAGGATGTTAGGGTGAAGGAGCGATGACAAACCCACTTTAAGATCACCCCAATTGCTATGGCACAGATTCTCGATCCCCTCCCCAACGGCAAGAAAAATAGTATTCTTTGTTGCTATGTCAATGCGACCAATCATATTCAAATTGTTCGCATCACCAATATTGCTAACTGGTATTTTGAAAGGGTGGTTTTCCCCGGGCAGCGTTTAGTATTTGAGACCCTAGCGGATGCTTTCTTAGAGATTCATACGGGGATGATGGCCAGTGCCATCCTTTCCGATAATATCCCCTGTGAACGCCTTTATATCAGCGATGGGGATGAGGATGACTCCGATGGTCAACTAGAGGGGGAAATATTCTACCCCCATTCCCTAGAGGAAAGTCAAGGGGCGAAAATTGACAATACCGTACCCTTCGGTTTAAGTTTAGCTTCCGCCTAGCTAATAAACTACTCCGATAATTCCCCTCGCACGAGAATCACAGTGCAATTAACGGCACGGGCAATCGTCGAGGGGATATTGCCATTTAAGAACTGATTGAGCAAACTTTCCCTGGACGCACCCAAAAGCACCAAGGAACAGTCTTCCGATTCTACTAGATGAATGACCGCCTCGGCCGGAGAGGCCGAACGAATCGGTAAAGGCACGATCAGCTGTGCGATCGCTTTTTGTAAAGATGCTTGTAAAACTTCCAAAGTGGACAGATCTGGCAGTAACTCCGTCGGAGAATAGATTTTACATAACCAAAGTTTGGGATGATCCGAAGACTCGGACAAAGACAGCAAACTAGGCAATAATGCTAAAGCGCGTTGGGCATTCGGACCGCCGGCGGTGGGAATCAGCCAAATCCTTTCCCGATTAGGATCGTTGGGAAAACAATCCTTTGTCCCCAATTTTACCAAGATGGTTTCACAGGGAGCCTCAGCGATCAAAGTATCGACTGAAAACCCGAAAATCGCCCCAGTAGTGGATTTTTCCCCCGTCCAACCCATAATTAATAAATTGCTGTGTCGTTCGCGAATCGTGGCTAAAATCCCGTCGGCGATATCCTGAGCCACGGAAATTTGTGTATGAACAGAGATATTCTGCCGTCGGGCTAATCTTTCCAGACGATGAAGTAATTTGCGTCCTTCCCGCGTATCTACCCTGACTTCCGCCGGAGAACTAAGACGAGGCACAGTAATCACATAGAGACAATCTATCTCATAATTGCGTTCACGGGCGATCGCAGCAGCAATTTTAAACAAAGCGGTAGCGGTGTCGGGATTGGCAATAGGTAACAAAATCCGTCCTATTCCCACGGCCGGGGAACGAGTTTGATAAACCACATAGGAAGGAGTACTGGGTTGGGGCAGTTGACAAACTCCCCCCAATTGATCGGCTTCCACCCGAATAATATCGGTGCGGGTGATGATCCCCACCAGTTTTTGACCGTCGGTAACGGGTAAACGGGAAAGCTGATAGCGATTTAAGAGAAATAAAACATCGCTTAAAGCTGCCTGGGGGGCCACGGTAATCGGATTGGGAGTCATGATCTCCCGTAGGACGGTTTGACTGTTTTTCGATCGCCATTTATCCAGATCACTTTGGGTAAAAATCCCCAATAGTCGCCCCTGTTCCACCACGGGAAAACCGCGATGATGGGAACGGGACATAATTTTCACCACTTCCCCCAGGGGTAAATCTGCCGCCAGAATTTCCACCTGCGATTGCATCACATCCATAGCCGACAGATGGGCCAGCACATCATTAGCAGGGGTTTCCTCGTTGAGAATAATACCACTAGCGGAAAGTAAATGCTGATAGAGGGAACCGGGGTGAATGCTTTCGGCAGTGATATAAGAAACGGCACAGGTCAACATCAGGGGCAGCACAACATTAAAATTGCGATGCAGTTCAAAGACAATCACGATCGCCGTTACTGGAACCCTGACTACTCCCGTAAAAAAAGCCCCCATACCGGCTAAAGTATAACTAGGTTCGCTGCCGAAACCCATCATTTTCGTCTCGATTCCCCCCACCAGAAACCCCAAACAGGATCCCAACACCAAAGCGGGGGCGAGCAGTCCTCCCGGGGCGCCGGAACTATAGGAGATCATCGTCAGGAAAAAATAGACCACAAAAGCGAGGGCGGTATTCTGCCAACTTAATTCCCCTGCCAGCAAAAATTCGCGTAAACCCGTATTATCCCGAAAAAAGTCGGGTAAAAAAGCCACTACCGTTCCCGATAACCAGCTGACCAGACCGATGCGCCAAGCCAGAGATAACCGCCAACGCCGCTGCAGCTGGCTACAAAAAAGGATGCCTTGATTGAATAAAGCCCCCAATAAGCCCGCTAAAACCCCCAAAAGGCAATAAATGGGTATTTCTTGGGCAGAGAAGCTAATATTGGCATATTCAGTGATGATCGAGGGGGTATTCTGCAGCATCATCGAAACCACGGCCCCGGTAAAGGAAGCCACAATCGCCGTTTCTAGGGTCATACTGGAGACATCGCGCATTAATTCCTCGATCACAAAGAGGACGCCGGCGATGGGAGTAGTAAAACCGGCCGCTAACCCCGCGGCTGCCCCGGCTGCGATCATCTGACGACGGTGATCAGGACTGGTGGGCAGCCAGACGCTTAACTGGGCCGCTAGGGCTGCCCCGATGTGTACCGTGGGGGCGCGACGACCAAGGGTTAAACCACCGCCAAGGATCAGGATCGCCCCGATCATTTTTACGACGGCGACGCGCCAAGACAGGGGCAAAGGATATTTAGCTAAGGCCGCTTTTACTTGGGGAATACCACCCCCGGCGGCCGCGGGGGAGAAGTGTTCGACAATCCAACCGGCACTGTAACCGAGCAGAAAACCGCCGAGGGGCAAAACTAGGAAAGGAGAGGAATTGGCTACTAGATGCACCCGCCAACCACCTAACCAACCGATACCCAATTTCAGGATAATAGCGGCAAGGGCGGAGAGAATTCCGATTAAACAGGCGACCAGTAAAGCATAACGACTATCGGTTGCGCTACGTCCGAAGTGTTGGGATTTAAACCACTGACGGAGGTTTTGGTGACGGGCAAAAAGTCCCATAATTATCAGGGAGAATCAAGGCAATGGCGGAGCGAGGATTTATTTAGGGTTCTGATTCCTCGTTTCTTTAATCATAGGCCGTTAAGTTCTGTCACCGTTCACCTTGTTGCTACCAGTGGCCCTAATAGTAGTTTTTCTATCGATGGGCTAGGATCAAAGGTTGTCCCTGTCTTTGAGCGGAGGGTATTGTAAAGTTTCAAGAGAAATATAATCAGATATAGTCAAGCATGGCAATATGTGGACAGGAAACTATCAGACTATGCAAAAAAAACAGGAATAAGTTATCGAACGGCTTGGAGGTGGTGGAAACAAGGGAATTTAACAGGCTATCAATTGCCTTCTGGTACAATTATCATAACGGATGACAACCATTCAAAACCCGACTTGATAGCTTGGATTTATGCAAGGGTTTCC
>NZ_JADBTF010000314.1:0-13547 GCF_020246295.1 Microcystis sp. M090S1
ATCCTTATCTGGCAAGAGACTTAATTGATTAGTTCGCTCTAGATAAAAAACAATTGACAAAAATCGCAGCAATGCCTTTCTAGATAAGGGTTCCATCCCTTATAACCCCCGTACATTGCATAACACAAACCGAAGAACCATAATTATTTGAATAGTGGAGAAATTTATGGGATTGATGCCAAAGCTCTCAGTAAGTTGCGATCGCTGTCTCGCAGCTTTGCTATCTAGCCCAGAGAGAGAGCCAGAAAACAATAAGGACAAATATAATCAAATAAAAGCAATAAAGCCACGATTACCCCAATTTTGCCAGCAGATAGGTTTAATAGTCATGGATATAGCTGGAAGCGTGCAAATGCTTACGGAACGATCTGAACAATTGCTGTACCAGTATTCCCTCTCCCATACCCCGAACACCTTACCAGAACCCTTGCAAAAGTGGTTTAAACATCCGATTGCCCGACTCCTAGCCAAGGATGACCAAGCCTTTTCCTGTTCACCCTTACGCCTAGAACAAGAGGGACGACAGTTAATCATTTTTCTGATTCCCAGTCTGATCGGGGAACAGTTTCTCCTAATCTTAGAAGAACAAGAACTGCCCTCTTTTTCGATTGCGGCCTTAGAATTGTTGGGACTGACTAAAAGGGAAGCAGAAGTGCTATTTTGGATTGCCCAAGATAAAAGTAATGCCGCCATAGCAAAAGTGATCGGATGTAGCGAAGGAACCGTGCGAAAACATCTAGAACATATTCACGGGAAACTAGGGGTACAAACTCGGACGGCAGCGGTTATAGTTGCCCTCGAAAAGTTGGGGCTACTGAAAGGGCAGATTGCTGCGATATCTTCATAATTCCCTACGCGGATCATCGTATTGTTAACCCAGAAAAATTTGATGATTATTGAAATTGTGCATTGTCCTGTACTTAGTTCTTGAACAGAGCTTCTCATCGAGAAAGCCAAAATTTATTTGGCAAGGAGAATCAAATCTATGCCTACACCCTTTGTGAATGAGGAATTTACCTTCACCAATCCCGACGGCAGCACTATCCGGGTCAGGGGATCGGGAAACCAGTATTATGCTGTTTTTGAAACCCTAGATGGCTATACCGTGGTCAAAAACCCTGACAATGGTTTTTACACCTACGCCCAGCTTTCCGAAGACAAAAGCCAACTGATAGCCACCGATGGGATAGTCGGCCAAGTAGCACCCCAAAGCCTCGGCATCCAGCCCCATCTAAGCATCGAGACCGAGAGTGCCAAACAACAAGCTCAGAGCGCACCGATGCTACAGGAAGGGTTCAGTCAATGGCGAGTCCGTCGTCAGCAAAAAAAAACTCAGCTGCAGGGAATCAGTGCGACGACCAGTGCTGATGCCAGACCAGCTTCAACAGTAACTGTGGGCAACTATCTGGGATTATGTATCTTGATTAAGTTTCCCGACGTTGCCGCCAGCATTTCCCAACAGGAAGTCAGCAACTTCTGTAACCTACCTGGTTACGCCGGATTTGGCAATAAAGGGTCAGTACGGGATTATTTCTACGACAACTCCCAGGGAAAATTAACCTATACCAATGTTGTCACCCAATATTACACCGCCGCCCATAATCGCTCCTATTATACCGATCCAGCGATCGACTATGGTACTCGCGCCCGAGAACTGATTCTAGAAGCCCTCAATTATTTGAAATCCCAAGGCTTTAACTTTAGTCAGTTGAGTAGTGATAGTAACGGTTTAATTTATGCCTTAAATGTCTTCTATGTCGGACCGCGGGTCAACAATTGGGCCGAAGGACTATGGCCTCATTCCTGGAGTTTAGCTTCACCCTACGATGTCGGGGGGGGCAAGAAGTTATACGACTACCAAATCACCAATATGGGTAGTGAACTGACCTTGCGTACCTTCTGTCATGAAAATGGTCACATGATTTGCGATTTTCCCGACCTCTACGATTATGGCGGTCAATCGGCAGGAGTGGGTAATTATTGTCTGATGTGTTACGGAGGCAATGATAAAAATCCCGTACAAGTTTGTGCCTACCTCAAAAATGAAGCCGGTTGGGCCAGCAAAGTGACAGCGATAACTCCAGGTCTTACCGCCAGTCTTCCTGCGGCCAAGAATGAGTTTTACCTCTACAGTAAGAACGCTAACGAGTATTTCCTGATCGAAAACCGGCAGAAAACTGGCCGGGATACATTCCTCCCCGATGCGGGCCTAGCCATCTGGCACGTGGACGAACAGAAGAATGGTAACGAGGAGGAACAGATGACTCCTAGCCAACACTACGAATGTTCCTTAGAACAGGCCGATAATCGCTTCGATTTGGAGAAAGGTGTGAATGCTGGTGATAACGCCGACCTATTTCGAGCCTCCTATAAAACCGAGTTTTCCGATAGCACCAGTCCTGCTGGCAAATGGTGGGATGGTAGCAACTCTGGCCTAAAAATCGCCCAGATTTCTGCCGTTGCTGCCACGATGACCTTCACTGTCCCCGGCAGTGCTTGGCTAGAGAAAAAGCAGATTACCGGTTTGTGGATGATTAACCAAGAACGCAATGCGGCCGCCTATGTGGACGGCCTCGGCTGGCGCAAGATTGCCAGCGAGAGTGACAGTGTTTTCTTGGGGATGCTTGGCCTGCTGTCCGCCGCTAAGGAAAGAAAATTTCCCGTCAATCTGCGTCTAGAAAACAACGTGATTCAGGAAATTTACGTTTTTTAAAACTTTTTCAAGATTTAACCAGGAAAATACCATGACATTAACACAACCGACTCAAATTCCCCCCGCAGCTAACCTTCCTAAGTCCGAAACACCAGAAATTCCCGCCGTTCCTCTCTTTGCCGAAAACCCCCTCGGTCAGGATAGCAAAGATGGCCTGCGTGGCGGAGCGAATCTCTATGGCGGCTGTAGTATTGAAGTGGGCTGTGGTTGCTCCTTTGGCACCCTGCGCTATACCCATGAAGATGCCCAAGGCTGGTTAGACTATGTGAAAAAGTTTACCCCCTTAAACTTTTGGTATCAGGATTGTGGCGTACAACCCTGGCTTTACTACGAACCCTACGATGATTGGCAAGATACCTACGGGGTAGATGCGGTCATGGCCTTCTATCACTCTGGTCATGGCGGGATGGATGCCAATGGCGTGTTTTATCTACCGATGAGCAAACCTTGGGGTAGCGAAGGTTGTACGATCGTCTCTAGCAGTGATAAGTTAATTTGGGGTAACGAGCGGGTCAGATACATTTTTCTGTCTACCTGTCTTTCCCTGCGGGTTCTGGGCGGTCACAACCCGATTCGGACTTGGAATCCTAGTAATCGCGGTTGGCGAATGCTCTTCGGCTATGAAACTGTTAGTTGGGATAATCCCAATTACGGTAAATTTTTCTGGGAAGAATGGAACAAGAATAAGCCTTTAAGTACCGCTTGGTTAGATGCTAGTTGGCGCATTGCCCACGACCAGGCCCCCTCGGTGGTGGCCTGCGGTGCCAGTGCGGATGAGGCGAAAAATCGTCTCTTTAATGAACGCTATTTTTCTCGCGAACGGGTCAGTAATGCTTGGTATTGGTGGCGATGGTACAATGTGGCTCGCAGTAGCCAACCACAACTGGTCTTACCCCAGCATCTCCTCGTCGGTCGTTTGCAACCCCTAGACGCTACTCGACCCGCTGCCCGCAGCCTAGCGGCACGATTTGGTCTTGACCTGGAAATCCCGTCAGAAGTTGGTAGTACCAGAAATGGCTCCTATCGCGTGGTGACGGGGGAACAAAGCATCGCCTACGGTAGTGATGGGTCAATTGATGTTCGTTTGGCAACTCCTAACCGTTATAATTACAACCCCTTGGCTATGGACAGCGCCCAAACCTTAGCCCAGGAGGCCGTCTGGCGTTACGGTCTTGACCAAGAAGTCCCAGTGGTGTTCGATCGAATTATCTTATCTTCCGAAGCCGGCGGTACGGCTAACGGTTCGGGACAATTGGACGGACCGTTTACTACTGGTGTGATTGTCCAATTCCGACAGTTGATTAATGGTGTCCCAGTGATTACCCCGGGGGCGGGTACGGTGCGAATTGCCCTGGATAACGATGGTACTGTCACCGATGTGCATTCATCAGTCCGCTCGCTCGAACAGTTAAGTAGTCGTCCTGTACGCTCTGCCAGTGCGCCGCCTCCCCAGGGTGATATCGCTCCTGTCTTAGCACCCGAACCTAGCAACTATGAGCAGTTACTAGCGGCAGAGTTTAGCCGACAATTGGCTTCCCTGTCTGCTCGCGGTGGCGCTGGAATGCCTCTAGAATTCACCACTGTACCCAATTCCACCGAGATTGGCTACGATATTGACGGCGATGAGGCGATTTTGATCGCCCGCAAAGCGATCGAAGTTAACTTTGGCAATGGTTATCGTAAACGTTATTGGGTTACTGTACCCTTGTTTGGTTAACTGCGATCGAATCCAGTTTTAATCATGTTAAGACGGGCAAGCTCCCCGTCTTGACAGGCTTTTTTACTTTTTCCTTGCTACACAATGTCTAGCGTCACCCGTCAACAACTGGAGAGCGCGATCAACAATGGCTTAAAGATCGGCTTAAACGGTGAAAATTTACAAGGTTTGGATTTATCTGGTCTGAATCTCAGTGAATTTGACTTTAGCTATGCCAATCTAGAATCAGTTAACTTCCGGGGTGCCAATTTAAGCAAGGCGATTTTGTGGTCTGTGCAAGCGGCAAAAGCGAACTTTAGTCAAGCTAACCTTAGTGGGGCCAGCCTCGGCACTGCCAATCTTAGCCAATGCAATCTTAGCGGTGCAATTCTCCGTCAAGCTAGTTTGTTAGGAACCAATTTGCAACAAGCGGATTTAAGCAGCGCCGATTTGCGTCTGGCTAATCTCCAAAATACCATCCTCACGGATATTATTTATAATGCTCAAACCCAATGGCCTGATGGATTCCGTTTTTTGCGGTAGGCCAAAATTAAGCGCATTCAAAACCCGATCATCGGTATGGTAATCTAAATCTTGCAAAGTATCGAGAATAACTTCTAAGGTTTTTCCCTGTTGATGTCCCTGCAATTGCTTGACATTTTCCAGAATAAATGCTGCGGGTTGTTTGGCTTTTAAAATACGGGCAATCTCAAAAAATAGCGTGCCTCTGGTATCTTCAAATCCCTTTAAATCACCACAAATACTAAAGGGTTGACAGGGAAATCCTGCCATTAAAATATCGTGATTTGGAATATCTAGGGCAGCAATTTCGGTAATATCTCCCTGGGGTTGGTCGCCAAAATTAGCGTGATAAATTGCCTGAGCATCTTTATCTATATCACAGGAAAAAACACAATCAGATTCTAAGTTTTTTTGGCGACAAACTTGTTCAATTGCAACTCGAAACCATCCTAAACCACAAAAGAGGTCAATAAAACGAATTTTTTTGCTATCTTTCAGGAGAGTCATCGGTGATTAAAATTGCAGCGATAGGGACATTATCTTTGATTTTAAATTACTCAACTTTCACTAAAGAGCGGACGGTAAATATTTCATTTGCTTGTAGGGGTTTAATCGCCGAAATTGGCACAGTAACTACTGAAATTGACTCACCGAGAGCGTTAAAAACCTCTAAAATTGCTCCCATTTCGCCATTGCTAGGATGGGGGATTAAATCCACTAATACTGCCACATCTCCCGATTTTAGATTGTCTTCGGGAACATCAAGACAAAGAACCACATGATCGTATAATCTAACATCCATAATTATCTATCCTTTCGGGGCTTGAGAGTAACAAACTGAAAACAGTCGTCAATGTATCGCAGTATCCATATTGTAACCACTGCTAAATTGATTCCGTTAACTCCTTCTAGCATTCCTTCAACTCGATAAAAGATACCGTATTCATTTTTACCATCTTTGATCGCATCTTCTACGGTAATTAGCTGAATAATCGCTTTTTGCAAACTGGCCGCATTCTCGAGAGTAAATCCTGCTTGTGCTAAAAATTTTGATTTGTCATCTTTGTCTCTGAATACGAGAAGATAACGAGTAAGTTTATCCTCTGGAATAATTGCTTTAGATGGAATTTGCATCGCTCAATCTACTTAGTTTTCTAGCCTTTTCTTCAGCACTCATTATTTTCGAGTTTGCTCTCTAGGGATTCTAGATATGATAACTGCGGTGGATGATTAGCATTCCATGGGAGAGCTTGATCTAATTTTTCTCGAAAAGGCGATCGATTTATCCAGTCTTCGTTGCCGGGAGAGCGATCGAGTAAATTTTGATAAAACTCATTCCACAGTTGACCCCATTCTTTTAGATCGATAACAACTGCTGTTTTTTCTCCTGTTTCATCGACAATATACTGAATACCTTTCATGATTTAAAGTGTTGTGAGATGGATATTAATTAATAACTATATTTCAATCGATGCACGAGAAGATATGGATTTGACAATTTTATCCCGTTCCCATATTCTACCGGGGAACGCTCCCTTCAGTTTCTACCTGAATACTGGTTTAAGGTAGAGCCTTAGATATGGTGTTCTAAGGCAGAGCCTCGGAATAAGAAATCATGCCGAAGTGAAGCTAACGATATAATCGGATACAGCCCAAGCTGCATAATTAATAGCCTGACGAATATCTTCCTCTTCTAACTCTGGATAAGCCTCTAAAACTTCCTGAATAGATAACTGACTAGCCAACAGTTTCAGAACAAATCCTACAGTGATACGCATTCCTCGAATCGTTGGCTGTCCAAGACATATTTGTGGATTAACAGTAATACGGTCTAGCTCTTTAATCACTGTGGAACTCCTGAGATAAACTTATTCTGTATTGTTACATACAGCCATGAATCATTATCGCCCTAACTCTTGTGTTGGCAATGAATTGGCAATTAATCAGAATCAATCTATAGCGTTTCGCTCAAGCCAACCTAAGAGGCTGTTGTGTTGGCGTTGAAAGCTTTGGTGTGTTCTTCTCGAATTTTATGAATTTCTTCAGCATACTTGAGAGTAAACCCGTAGGATTCCGCAGCCTTTTCCGCAGCAATGCGAGACTTAACTAAATAGTCATGGATAGACGTGCATTCCTCCGATAATCTTGTTTGAGTTTTATCTTTTTCTTGCAAAATCTCTGAGTGGATCATAAGTTATTCTCCTCTTTGAATAGTTCAAGTGGTGTGACAATTTCAGGTGTTGACAAACCAAGGCGGGCATTGATAACGCGAATATGCTTCCGTTTGTTAGCATTCGCTAGGTGGTTGCAATTCCAAGTAACGAGATATTGAATGTCGAAATAGCTGGCATAGGCAAGATGTAGAGCGTCGCCCACAAGAGACCTTGGCATGACATAGTTGGCAAGATAAAACTCGACAACTTGTTCAAGAGCAGAAGTCGGCGGTAGTAAAGGAATCGTCGAAACCAAATGAATAATTTCAGCTTTACGCGGATAGTTTCCGTTGGTTAGTTCTTGAAGCACGGCATCCGAAATATATAAATCATAATAACTGGACATCTCCGACCACCACTTCCTTGTGATTTCGGTAAAAGTTTTTAGAGCTTCACGCTCATCAAAGTAATAACTCGGAACCGTGGAATCCAAGTACACTTTTTCTTTCATGATAATAACTGATCGACAAGACTAAATTAAAGCCTGAAGCAGCGGTATGGTAGCCCCCTCTATTCTACTATCCTATCTCTGTAACGAAGTTGTTGCACTGTCATGCTTGACCTCGATCATCTCTCAGAGCAATCGCACTTGGACTCGATCGCATTGAAGCTTCTCCATTTTATCCCAAACATTAGCGGTGCGTTACACGCGCGTTTTCGCACCCTACAAGATCAGCGATCGCCGTGCATTTTAGGATTTAGGGCAGATTTCAAAAACAAGTTGTGAACGATAGAAGCAGACATCAAATTCTAGAAAAAAATTCATCCGACCCAGTAGTAAAGGTGCATCATCAGACAAGCTCCAAGCAAAAACCAGCCGAACTGGGTTGAAATTACCAATCTGTGCCGAAACCAGTAAACCTCGCGCCTCGATCGAAGCCAAATTACCAGCTAAGTTGACAGAGGTTGTCTGCTCTTCCCAAATCGCACCAAGTTGAACTCCAGCGCTATAAGGCAAGACATTGACACTCGCACCCGTGTCTAACAGTGCTGAAAACTCTACGGATCTATCTTGGTATGTCAGAGATATGGGTAGTTGAGGCAAGGCATCGGGGACACCAAATCCATCGAATCCTTCGGTAAAGTTAAATCGTTGGGCGTTACGCATTGTGCGTTGCTTGTTCCGAATCTAGGAGTTGAGCAAGTTTCTGCGCCGCTGCGTGTGAATTAAGCGGCGACGAGAGTAAATATGTTGCTCCTGGCTGTAGGCTTGGCTCCTCGTCCTTACTTAGTTCTGCGATCAGAAATTGCATCACCTTCAACTTGTCTGCACGAGGCAGACTTCTCAAAGTAGGAAATAGCTCTGCTATAGTCATCTGGCTTAGAGGATTGCATTACCTTTCCATTTTCTCATAAAGCTATCTATTCACCGTGCAAATTTCTCATAACTGAGCCATTTTCGATCCAGTATTGTTTCGCTCAACCCCACCTACAAGATCTGCATTTGAGCATTGGCAATATGTTTACAGTTCCATGTTAACAGATAAAAGTCGCGGACAGGATGCAGGTGATCGGTTACGCTTCGATATACTGGCAATAGGTGGCTGGTTGGGGAATTGGCAGCCCTTGCTCTTGTAAACCATCCAGATGAAATTGAATCGCTTCTTTCATATTTTCTGTGATTTCCTCTAGGGTTTTACCGGTAGTAACACAACCGGGTAAATCGGGAACATAAGCGGAATAGTTATTTTCAGCTTTTTCGATAATAATCGCATAACGCACGATTTCTATTCCTCAATTATTTGATTTAATTTTTCCTTGAAAATCGTTTCTATTTCTTTATAGGACATCGTTTGAGGTGCGGGATATTTAAACCAGTCTTTTTTTCGGCTTAATAATACTTCTAGTGCTTCACTAAAAATAGCTTCTTCGTTTCGATGTTCCGAAAGATACTGACGGAGTTCTGCGTTAGTCATTTCCGAAGGTGATTTTTTCATAATTCAAAGTTCCAATTCCCCTGTTCATCGATTAAAATGATTAGAAAGTAATTGACAGATAAAGATAGCGGTATTTTTCTATCAAGGAAAAGTTTTGTAAATTTCTCTACGATGTGCGACTCGTTGACAGATGATGGTTTGATTGGGTTTATCAATAGTCAGTCCAATCCTATAATCTCCAACTCTAATTTTATATTTATCTTTATGTCCTTTCATTTTATCGAGATAGCCTAATTCAAAAGGATTATCGGTTTCTAATTCGGAAAATACGATCAACTCAACGCGAGATTGTATGTCTTTTGGCAAAGAGGTTAATTCTTTTAAAAATCTCTTGTTGTATTCAACCTTCCACATTTTTGTTTTTAAGCGATTCTAAATATTGTAAGGCTTTTTCTTTGTCTAGGATTTGATCATTTTCAACTTCTTCGATGAGTTTTCCTAGTCCGTAATCCTCTAGGATTTCTTCGATTTTTTCAAATTCAGCAATGGGAATTTGAACGGCAATCGGCTTTTGATCTTTGTCTAATACATAGCTTTTGTTAATTTCTAGCATTTGGTTCTCTCAATAGTATCATTTTCGCTATTTTTTGTCATGTTTTGGGCGGTATTTAACCGAACTAATTTTCTACCACTTTTCGCTTGTCTCTCCCTCCAATCGGCGCAAATCGCTTTTATATCGTAGTTGAAAGACTTGGCGTGTTCTTCTCTAATCTTATGAATTTCTTCGAGTATTTCATCTTCCCACATGGCTCATTCTCCCATTAACTCGTAAGGTGTACAGATTAGCGGTAATTTGTAGCCGAAATCCGCGCATATATTGAGAAGTTTTTTCTGAATTTGAGCATTAGTAATATGTTTACAGTTCCATGTTAACAGATAAAAGTCGCGGACAGGATGCAGGTGATCGGTTACGCTTCGATATACTCGCAATAGGTGGCTGGTTGGGGAATTGGCAGCCCTTCCTCTTGTAATCCATCTAGATGAAATTGAATTGCTTCTTTCATATTTTCTGCGATTTCCTCTAGGGTTTTACCTGTAGTAACACAACCGGGTAAATCAGGAACATAAGCGGAATAGTTATTTTCAGCTTTTTCGATAATAATCGCGTAACGCATTAGTTATTGTCTCCTTCTTCTAGATATTTATTCAATTGAGCTTGTTTGAAAATACTCCGTAAAGTCTTAATCGCTAAATCATCGGACAGCTTACCCGGAACAGTAACTAAACCTGATTTCAGAGAATGTTTGAATTGTCGGTGGCTTCCCCTTGTTCTCGATAAATACCATCCATCTTGTTCTAGTAATCTAATTACATCTCTAACTTTCATGTTATATCTGATTCTTAAAAATTGGCTGTAACCTTTATATGTTACATTTTGCAAGTCTCGACGCGAGGGAAGAGAACCATCTATTTCTTAAATTAACACCCCAACACCCCACACTTCCCTTCTTTGACCACCACCACCTATTCTCCAAAACAGGGAGGTGTCCTAGGGGTGCTTTTAGGTCAAAAGTAACATCTGTGTAGTATATCCAGCTATTATTCACTCGCCAGCCTACTCTATCTGCGAAAGCGCCCCAAAATCTTTCATTATACTCCCGCGTCCCAGCGAGTTCGTGGTAGATTTTCGCCTGCACGGAAAAACCAAAGCGACCGCCACTATATTTAACCCATAATTGGTCAATGGTTCGCAAATCCTCGCAGGGAAAATTATCGATATCCTCTTCCCGTAGCCATCCTTCTTTTGTGCGGTTGGCAGCCTGTAGCATCACGTTGGCGGTTTCTGCGTCCGCTTGCTTCCATTGCTGCCGTTTTAATAAATCCTCTAAGTTTCGATAATCGATTCCTTTGGAACTGTTAAGCTGGATAGATGGGGGAGTTTGGGGAACGGAAATAACGGGATTAACAGGCTTTTGAATAGTTGTCTGGGGGATAAAGACTGATGTTTTTATCTGCAAAGCTGACAACACTTCTGACGCTGATTGATAGCGTTTTTTCGTGCCAAATTCAATTAATTTATCGAGAATATTCCCTAACTCATTACTAACAGGATTATTAACTAACCACTGTCGCCATACCCATTGGTGTTCTCCCCCATCGAATAAATCAAAGGGAGATATTCCTGTTAATAAATAAATGCCAGTTACACCCAAACTATACAAATCACTGGCGTTAACTGCTTTCCCGTTCCCCTGTTCTGGTGCGACGTATTCCGCAGAACCGATAATTGTTCCTGTCATGGAACGATTTAAAGGACTGACAAATTTTGCCGCCCCAAAGTCAACTAAAATCAATTTATTATCGCTTTTTCTGCGGATAATATTTTCGGGTTTAATGTCGCGATGAATTACTTGTTTACTATGAATAAATTCTAGAATCGGTAAAATCTCTGATAAAAGATGTTTAATTTTGGCTTCGTTAAATACTCCTTCCTGTTTTAATTCTTGTTCGAGATTTTGTCCTTCGATATATTCCTGTACGAGATATTGTCGCCCGTCATTAGCGGTAAAATAGGCGTAAAGTTCGGGGATTTGTGGGTATCTTCCCAAACTATCTAAACGAATCGCTTCTTCTTTAAATAATTCTGCTGCTTTTTGTAAAGTTCCTGTTCCCTGCGCGGATGGGAAAAATTGTTTAATGACGCAGTAGGGTTTTGAGGGTTTATCCTCATCTATCGCTTGAAATGTCTTACCAAAACCCCCTTGACCGATTAATTTTAGCGCTCGATAACGTTCTCTGAGCAGTAATTGAGAACCGCACTTATGACAGAATTTATCCGTGGGGGTGTTTTTATGCGAACAATCGGGATTGAGACAGAGACTCATAGCCGTTTGACAAGTATGGGAAGATAACCCCTATTATACTAAATCCGTTGAGTAACGCACAGAAAACGGGTTTCTCGGAGAAACCCGTTTTCTGCTCATGCACTCATGCAAAAAGGGGAATAAATAATCAGTCTTTAATAACCAGATTTAGTATCAGGAGTCAGGAGTCAGTATTCAGGAGATTATTTTTATTTATTCTCCCCACTTCCCCACTTCCCCACTTCCCAATTCATAATTCATAATTTAACCTTTGACTCACCCCGGCAATAGCAGCCAAGAGAAACCAAACAATAGTATTAATCTTGACATCGGAGAGGGTGACATCGACGAGATTAAACAAAACGCAAGCACCAAAGGCCACCAGATAGGTAAAGATAATTAACTCACCCCCGGCTTTTTGTTGCCGTAGAAAGATAAATAAACGCCACCCTTGAGCATAAATCCAACCCACCCAAACAGACAACAAAATTAAGCCAATAATTCCCGTTTCTGCCATTAACATCAAATATAAATTATGGGGATGACCTAACCATAATCCCTGACTTTTTTCGTAGAGAGGTGTAAAACTGCGTAATCCCCAACCGAATAGGGGTCTTTCTTGGGTCATTTCTAGAGTAAAACGCCATTGAGTTGATCTGAGAGTCGCTAGAGGGCGATTGGGGAACATTTCATCGGATAATCGCGCCCAAATCGCCCTAGGAACCAAAAAACGCACACTATCCCTGAAAGGATTTGGTCCCCAAGAAGCGAGGGAAATCACCCCCCCCAAGAGGATAAAACCGGCGACTAAGGCATTCCAACCCAGATAAAGGGCGAAAATTAGGCACCCTAAAAAGGCTAAGGCCCAAGCATTGCGAGAATTGCTTAAAAATAGCCCTACACTGTCGATCAATATGGTTAAAGTTAAAAACCCGACTTTGAGATTTAAAAGGTTATTTCTTTGTCTGTGCCACTGCCGCAAAGTTAGAATTAATAAACCGATCGCTAAAATCAGAGTTATTAATAAATAAGCCCCCAAAAGATTAGCATACATAAAAACCGAAGACATCCGCCCGTCCGGTTCACCCCCCGCCCCGTAGGGCCAGGTAAAAATCCCTTTTAATGCTTCCGGTTTTTGCCAACCGAGAAAAATTTGTCCCCATCCCATCACCACTACCCAAACCGACGGAATAACCATCACCCAAGCTAGTTGACGCAATTGAGAGGGTTTTTTAATTAATTGCCGAATATTGCTAAAAAAGAAGAAAAAAGGCAGGAAATTTCCTAAACCAATCCAAGCATCCCCCGGAGTTGGGGAAAGACTGGCACTAATCATTAACCAAAGAGTGACGATACCGAGACCTTGATTGAGACGTGACTGGATAATTGCCCGAAAATTGCCGGTAAAAACCCTAATTAACACGATAATAATGCCGATACCCGCTAACTCCGGCAGCATCATGGCAATAAAAACTGAAAAAAGTATTAAATTCCACTCCCACCCTTGACAAAAAATCTTTTTCATCGAAAATTTGGGTCTGAAACCCCGTCGTTCTACGACGGCTTTACTGTTAAATATTAGCACATTTACGAAATATATGCTAAAATGTGAGGTATGGAAAAAGCCTATTCGTTTCGATTTTACCCCACACCCGAACAAGA
>NZ_JADBTF010000315.1:0-4213 GCF_020246295.1 Microcystis sp. M090S1
TCTGAATTTCTAGGTTAACGAGAGATGACTTTGCTGTTTGACTTCCATAAAATGAGAAAATAGCGATCGATTGACTATATTGAGGCTTAGATAATGGCTATCACCGATTCTGATCTAGATTTAGCACAATATATCGACCATTCTCTCCTCATCCCCACCGCCACCAGTGAACAATTAGAGGCTTACTGTCAACAGGCCGAACAATATCGTTTTCCCACCGTCTGCGTTTATCCCGCTGCCGTTAAGCAAGCGGTGCAGTTACTCCACGGCAAAAAAACCTTAGTTTCTACCGTGATTGGTTTTCCCGCAGGGGCCACTACCTCCGCAGTTAAACGTTATGAGGCTTTAGAAGCTGCCGATAATGGTGCTAAGGAGTTAGATGTGGTTATTAATCTCGGTTGGCTAAAAGATGGGAAATCTGAGCAATTATTCCAAGAAATTGCTAGTATTTGTCAGGAAACCGGCCAGACGGTAAAAGCGATTCTGGAAACCTCGCAACTGACGGACACCGAGAAACGTTTAGCGGCGGAGATTTGCATGGATGCAGGAGTCAGTTATCTAAAAACCAGTACCGGCTGGTTTGGAGGTGCAACGGTTAGCGATGTGAAGTTTCTCAAGGAAATTAGCAAAGGCCGGGTAGGAATTAAAGCATCCGGCGGAATTCGCACCCTAGAACAAGCGATCGCTCTTATCCGGGCCGGGGCCACCCGTCTGGGAACTTCCCGCGGTGTCGATTTAGTCCGTCAGCAAAAAGCCGCCTTTGAGGAATAATACTAAATCCTGTTTAAAAGGTATAGGAAAGTGGGGAAGTGGGGAAGTGGGGTGTAGGGTGTGGGGTGTGGGGTGTAGGGTGTGGGGTGTGGGGAAGTGGGAAGAATAAATAAAATAATCTCCTATCTCCTGACTCGGAGACTCCTGACTCGGAGACTCCTGACTCCTGAATCCTGAAAGCTAAAATGATGACTGACAATATAGATAAAAATAAGGAGGTTTATTTGCCGATAATTCGCTGTGGTAATCGAGAATTTAGAGATATTCAAGGGATTGTTTTTGATAAGGACGGTACGCTAGAGGATTCCCGGGCTTTCTGGTATGATCGAGCTATAGCCCGGGTACAAGCCATTGAATCGCGAATTCCGGGTTTAGAGTCTTTATTAACTAAAACTTTCGGTATTGGGGCAAATAGTCTCAATCCTGCCGGTTTAATGGCAGTGGGCAGCCGCAGAGATAATCATATCGCCGCTGCCGGTTGTATTGCTTCCACCGGCCGGGATTGGTTAACGGCAATGGCGATCGCAAAAGCGGCCTTCCAAGCGGCCGATGAAAAGGTTCCCCCCCGCTTAAATCCCCTCTATCCCGAATGTTTAGAAGTAATTCGTTATCTGCACGCGGCCGGTTTGCAATTGGCGATTCTTTCCTCCGATACCACAGCACGAGTTGAGCAATTTGTCAAGGAAAATGGCCTATTAAATTATATTAAAATTGCCCAGGGCTGCGATCGAGGTTTAAGTAAACCCGATCCCTTATTATTGCAAGAAACCTGTCAAGCTTTGGGGACCGCAGTGGACAAAACCCTGATGGTGGGGGACACTAAGGCCGATTGGGAAATGGCTAAACAGGCAAAATCAGCAGCAGCGATCGCAATTAGTTGGCAACCGGAAAACCATCAAGATTTACAATTAGCTGATGTGGTCATTAGAGAACTTACTGCCATCTCGGTTATCAGTTATCAGTTATGATTTTAGCTGTCAGGAGACTCCGAGACAGGTTTTAGGTGTTGGGGTTTTGGGGTTTTGGGGTTTTAGTTCAATTTCCCCATTTCCCCACTTCCCCACTTCCCCACTTCCCCTCCCCATTTCCCCACCTCCCCATTTCCCCATTTCCCCACTTCCCCACTCCCCCACTCCCCCCTTCCCAATTCATAATTCCCTCTATGCTAACAATTGCCTTACCGAAGGGTGCTTTACTAAACGAAAGTATCCAAATATTTCAGAAAATTGGCTTAGATTTTAGTGCCTTTCTTGACTCAAAAAATCGCCAATTACAGATTACCGACCCCACTAACCAAGCGAAAGCGTTATTAGTAAGAGCCACAGATGTACCAGTTTATGTAGAATACGGTCAGGCACAATTAGGCATCGCCGGTTATGATGTTTTATTGGAAAAATCTCCCGATGTGGCTAATTTAATTGACCTAAAATTTGGTTACTGTCGGATGTCGGTAGCTGTCCCTGCTGATAGTCCCTATCAAAGTCCCTTAGATATTCCCCATCACGGTAAAGTTGCCTCAAAATTTGTCAATTGTGCTAAGGATTATTTTCGTCGTTTAGATATTCCCGTCGAGATTATACCTCTCTATGGTTCCGTAGAATTAGGCCCGATTACGGGGATGTCAGAAGCGATAGTTGACCTAGTTTCCACCGGTCGAACTTTACGCGAAAATGGTTTAGTAGAAATTGACGAATTATTTGCTAGTAGCGCTCGATTAATCGCCCATCCCCTCAGCTATCGACTAAATCGCGATCAGATTTATAACTGGGTAGAAAAGCTCAGAGAAGCAACTACATCAATGGCAAAAGTTTAAGGAAAATATAGGTTAGTTTTGGGCAGTATTTCCCGCTAACCTAATTATTTTAAGAGTAAACCAATGAGCGCACCAGCAAGAATTAACCAAGTAGAATTAACCTGAAAACGTAGTAAAAGAATAGCGGAGATAAGAGATAGAATGATAGCCAATAAATTAAAAGGTAAATTACCGTAGGGTTGTAACCAAGTAGCTAGAGCTAAATTAAAAATTACTGCCACCATTAAAGCCACGGCACTGGCATTAATTGCATCTAAAAAAGCACCCGCCCAAGCGGATTGTCTCAGTTTAGGAATGAGGGGATTAAGTAATAAAACAAAGATAAAAGAAGGAAAGAAAATCGCTAGAGTCGCCACAATTGCCCCCGATACTCCTAATATTTGATAACCGATAAAAGTGGCTGTGGATAACACCGGACCGGGGGTAAATTGACCCACAGCAATGGCATCTAATAATTGTTGCTGGGTTAACCATCCTCTCCCCTGCACTAAATCCCCTTCTAAAAAGGCAACTAACACATAACCACTACCAAATAAAACACTACCCACCTTGAGGAAAAATAGCCCTAATCCTGTTAATGTCGGTGGGATATTGCTAGGAGCAGCAACCGCCGTCGCACCGCCTATTCCTGCCACAATCAGGGGAAAAGTAGCGAATTTCTTTAGGATAAACATCCCGATAATTCCGCCTAACAGTAAAGCGATAACTTCATTTAAACCTAAGATTAATAATCCGATAACTCCCAATCCGATGAAGAATAATTGACGGGTTTTCAGTGCCTTTTTGCCTAAGCGCCAGAGTGCCTGAAAAATCACCGCAATTACTACCGGTTTAATCCCCGCAAAAATCGGGGCCACATCGGGTAAAGTCCCGTAGGTAGTATAAATCCAAGCTAGAAAACCCGTAATTAACACCGCAGGAGTGATAAAACAAACCCCCGTGATTATTAAACCCGCTAAACCACCAAAAATATAACCGATATGAATGGCCATTTCCGTGGAATTAGGACCGGGAATCAGATTAGTTGCCCCCACCAAATCGAGAAATCGCTCCTTAGTCATCCAACCGCGACGCTTAACCACTTCTTCCTCCATTAAAGCGATATGGGCAGCCGGACCACCAAAACCGATAATGCCGATTTTGAGAAATAAAAGGGCAAGTTGTGAGAGATTGGGAGGCGATGAAGTTAGCATTTTCTGATTACCAATAGTTTTTCTAGAATTAAGTTTATATCCAAAAGAATAGGCTTAAGCTAAATTCTTGGCTAGATCTCGTCAATCCTAAAATCCCATAATTGCAAAAGTGTTTTACACAAACTCAATCATAAGTATTTAATGCTCCCGGTCAAGTAAATTTGATACAAAAAAAGTTAAGAAAACTTTATAAATAATATTGATTAATTTGTTTATAATAGACCCCATTAATGCCAACTGAAACCTATCAGCACCCCCCTTATTAAGGGATTAATTAGGGCTTGCTGAAAAAGTTGGGGCGAAGCATTCGGATAGGAAATCTACGGTTTCAGCGATAGGTTATGCCCGAATGCTTCGCCCCTACAGGACGCGGGCCGATGAAGATGTAAGGTTTTGAAACATGATTCTCTCAAAATCTTGCACCTGTTTCGCAAAA
>NZ_JADBTF010000316.1:0-4390 GCF_020246295.1 Microcystis sp. M090S1
AGGTAATTGGCCACCTCAAAACTGGTAAAACCCCACACACCACACCCCACACCCTGCCCCCAGGAAAAACTTTTTGCCGCAAACCCTAAGTATTGTTTCCGATTGTGGCAGTCATCTTAATAGTGAGGTACTAATTTTTCGTTTTGGGGGGCCAGTCGTCACGATTCGGTCGTCAATAGCAAATTAGGTTATACTTCATCTTTAAGAAAAAAGCTGTAAGAATCGACCTCGAAAATGTCTTGACCATCGAACCCGATTCGAGGTATTCTATCAGGGTAGATCAGACAGTAATAAAATTCAGATTTAAATTGGCAATGTTAAACCAGTTAAGAATTCTAATTGTTGATGATAATGAAGTAGATCGGATCGCCGTGCGCCGATTCTTAAGAACATCGGAGATGGCGATAGAAATAACAGAAGCCGCTGACTATCAAGAGGCTAAAGAACAGATGTCCAATAATCTTTTCGACTGTATGTTTATCGATTATCTTCTACCCGATGGAGATGGTTTGACTTTGGTGCGGGAAATTCGGCACCAGGGAGTTAAAGTACCCCTAATTGTTTTAACCGGTCACGGAGACGAAGGAATTGCCGTAGATATGATGAAAGCCGGTGCTTCCGATTATATGAGTAAATTTCGTCTTTCTGCCTCGCGCTTAAATCAAGCGATGCGAAACGCCCTACGCATCTATGAAGCGGAACAAGAAGTGGCGATTGCCAAACAAGAAAAAGATCAATTGGCTAGACAAAAAGAAGATTTTGTTTCGAGGATGACCCACGATTTGCGAACTCCCTTAGTGTCTGTCAATCATATATTAGAACTATTTCAAGAAGGTTTATACGGTGAGATTACTCCCGAAATGAGTCGAGTCATTCATGTGATTATTCGCAGTAATACAAATCTCTTGGAAATGGTTAATAATCTTTTGGAAGTTTATTGTTATGAAAACGGCGAAAAGACACTTAATTTTACTAAATTAAAGATTATCGATATTCTCGAAGAAGTCTGTCAGCAGTTAACTCCCCTTGCCCGAGAAAAAGGACTAGAATTAAGCTTAAATGCCGAAAATGCCGGGGAAATTTTCCTAACTGGCGATCGCTTGGAACTGCGGCGCGTTTTTACCAATCTCATCGGCAATGCGATTAAATTTACCCAAAAGGGTGATGTGAAAATTCATCTCATCCCCGCTACAGAGGAAGATACTTTTGTCACCATTGTCGTCGAGGATACTGGTATAGGCATTTCAGCAGAAGAACTACCCTGGATTTTCGAGCGCCTGTACTCCGGTTCCCCGGACAGTTCCAACAATGGGTTAGGACTTTATCTCTCCCGTCGCATTATCGATGCTCATGGGGGAACTATTGCCGTCACCTCAGAATTAGAACGGGGTACTAGGGTTTCTGTCCGTTTACCCGTCTAGAAAGATCGATAATGGAAAAAATACTTTCTGCCGATCGGTCACTGTTAATGGCTTCTAATTGGGATATCTTGTTAATACAAGCGGCGCGTCAGGGCAATCTCGCGCGGGTTCAAGCTTTACTGAGTCAGGGGGCAAATGTCAACGCCACTGATGTGCAAAATACTACGGCTTTAATCTATGCCGTGCAGGGGGTTCATAGGGAAATTGTGGCAATTTTGCGAGAATTTGGGGCTGATATCAACAAAAGTAAACAACCTCAAGGTTTAAGCCCTCTCATGTTAGCGGCTGCCCTCAATCACAGTCAAATCCTTGCTCAATTAATCGCCGCCGGTGCCAATGTCAATCAGGTTAATCAAGATGGTACACCAGCACTAATGATCGCCGTTTATAAGGGTCATACAGCGATCGCAGAACAGTTATTAATCGCCGGCGCTCGGGTCAATATGCGCGATCAGGATGGAGATACGGCTTTATCTGTAGCGATCAAACAAAATTACGCCGCAATTGTCGGTTTATTGCTCGATAGTGGTGTAGATGAAGAAATCCGTCAACAAGCTTGGTTACAGGCTCTCGTCGCCAATTGCCCAGAAATCCTCGAATTGTTTATTACCCGTGGTATGCCCCTCGATGCTCCCACTTTATCCGGGGAAACTCCCCTAATTTTGGCTGTAGAGAGGGGAAATCTCGGCAGCGTGCAAACTTTACTGCAAGCGGGAGCAAATCCGAATATCAGCACGGAGGAGGGAGAAACTGCCCTCATGATCGCCGCTGCTGAGGGATATTTCGATATTGTCCGACTTTTACTCGCTAAGGGGGCCAGTGTTGACAATCAAAATCAGGCTGGAGAAACGGCCTTGCATTTAGGGACGATCGAAGGACATCTAGAGATCGTCCATGCCTTACTACAAGCCGGCGCTTTTGTCAATCACCGCAACCATTTTGGTGATACACCCTTGATCATCGCCACGATGCAAGGATACGAAGCGATCGTTTTAGAATTGTTAAAACAGGGGGCGGAGCCTAACCTAACTCAGCAGGGAGAAACACCGTTAACTTTAGCTCTACAGCGCAAATTTAGGGAAATCTGTCGTTATCTTCTCGACTACGGGGCTAATCCCAACGCCGTTTATCCCGATGGCAAAACCGTCCTCATGAAAGCTTGTGAGGGCAATAATAGTCAATTGGTGCGCCGGTTAATCGATATCGGTGCTGATGTCAATAAACTCGATTTTAGCGGTGCTTCCCCTTTAATGTGGGCGAGTTATCACGGTTGTCTCGACACGGTTAAAGTCTTGTTAGACGGGGGAAAAGTGCACTTAAATCAGAAAAATCAAGGGGGAATGACCGCTTTAATGTTAGCTAAATTTAATCACCATCAGGCGATCGTTTCTTTATTACAACAAGCAGGAGCGATCGAGTAAGCTGCCCGCGAATTTAAATTGCTTGTTGAGATGAGGCTCCGAGGCTGCGAGGCAGGAGATAGGGTGGTCACTGCGTGCGCGTTGCGGGGGGTGTTAGGGTGTTAGGGTTTTAGGGTTTTAGTTGAAATTCCCCCACTTCCCCACTTCCCCACTTCCCCACGAGAAACTTTTTGCCGCAAACCCTAGATAGTCAACAGCTTACCATGACCACGGTGATATTATCGGAACCGCCAGCTTTTTTGGCCGCTGCCACTAAATTTTCGACAATTTCCTGACAATCAGCACCGGTTTGCAAATAATCGCTAATTTCCTCGTCGGACACTTCTTCCGTCAAACCATCACTACAGAGAATTAAACTATCGCCGGATTGCACATCAAGGGGAGATACCGTCACTGGGGGCAAATCGCGACGACCGAGACATTGAAATAAAATGTGTCGCCAAGGGTGGTTTTTCGCATCTTCTTCGGACAGATCGCCCATTTTTATCGCCCTAGCTATCCAAGTATGATCCTCCGTCACCTGTTCTAATTTTTGCTCACGAAAGCGATAGAGACGGGAATCACCAATATGGGTGTACCAAGAGCCATCATCTCGGAAGATAGCTATGACTAGGGTTGTCCCCATGTCCTGTCTTTCGGGATTTTTCAGCTGATCTTCAATAATCTTCTCGTTAGCGGCAGTAATTGCCTCCTGCAGCAATTCCCCGGCAGCCCGGGACGAATTCCAGTGTTCTTCTAGATGAGCTTGGATAGTTTCAGTGGCGATTTGACTAGCTTCCTGGCCTCCCGCATGACCCCCCATACCATCGGCAACGATAAAAAAGCGGCGATCGGGGTCGATATAATAACTATCCTGATTAACCGATCGCACTACACCAGGATCGGTCATTCCCCCAAAAGAAAGATTGTTCATTGAAAAACTGGGTCTGAAACCCCGCCCTTTAGCGATAGCGGAGGGCGGCTTTATATGAGTTAGCGAGAAACAATTAAACCGTTAGAACGACGAATTAACTGAATCTTACTAACAGCTATCTGTCCCAATCGTTGACCATTGGTATCGCTTACAGATAGCTGTTTTTCGGTATCTCCACTAATATAACCAATTCCTTTGGGAGAAGAAACTAAATCTCCTTTACGGAACCCATGTCTTGTGGTAGAGCCACCATATTTACGTCGTTTACCACCTTTAGAAAAAACCATCAGGTGAAGTTGACGACGACTAATAGGAGGACGTTTAATAATAGCAAAGGGAGCGTTCGTTACTTTAACATAACCCTTCCAATCATATCCATGTCCATTAGAATTGTGAAATGGCCAATAATCTAAAAACTGAAAACAGGCAAGAGCAATGCCATCGTTAGCATGACTTTCTGGTGATTGTTCTGCTTTATTTTTGGACTTTTCTAGTCGCAAATACTTTCTGAGATTAGAGGTTTGCCAACCAAAGCGAGTATGGACTGTTGCCAATTGAGACAGTTGCTCAATAGCCCATTTCTGTCCAACCATAACCGACGAGAAACCTTTTCCCGACTTAGCTCCTTTTCTACC
>NZ_JADBTF010000317.1:0-4655 GCF_020246295.1 Microcystis sp. M090S1
ACCAGAACAGAGTAAATCTGTTAAGGCAGGTGCGGAACCCCGCAAGGGAAAGAAGCAGAAACCTAAATCGTGAGGTTTGGGAATCACCGTCCGTTTTACGGCGGTGAGGATGTCAACTAAGAATGGTTACCTCTATTATAATAATAAATAGCTGGTTATAATTAAATTGAAGATGGATTTTGGGTTCGATCCCCCCTGCCCCGCTTGATAAGGGGGTGCAGCTCCCCCCTTATTAAGCGGGGTATCTGACAGTTTTTAACACCTAACTACTGATCAAGTTTTGCTCAAGTGACAACTGTGATAATACAGGAATAGCCATGTGAGTAAAATCACAGACAAAAGCCAGTTGATACGATAAGCATCCAGTAATTTTTCGATAAGTATTTTCGATTTTTGACTGAACTAAAGGGCTGTTTTTCGATTCATAATTGCCCGACAAATCAAGCCTATACCCCGAAAAAAGCTGATAATTAACAACCAAAGGGATTGTAATTCTCCTGCCGTATTTTTCACTGGCCAGCGCTGGGGACGACAGAATAAAAAAGTAATTAGTTTTCTCTGGTCTGATAGGGTAAGTGGCTGGAATTTAAGGGTTGCTTGCCAGATTTTTCCTCGTTTTTCTAGATTGACTAGATGAGACGATAGGCGCAAATCTTCGCCTAAAATATCTAGGAGTAATTTTTCTGAGTAGATGGGTTCCCTCAGGTGAATTTCTGCTCCTATTTCTGAAAGTTTTTTCAGATTGCCCTGCATAATTATATCCGATTCTGTTATCAAGTTAACAGGATATTCTAGCACTTGGTATTGAGTTTCTAGGGTGAGGGGAGCTTCCAATAAAGCCACTAAAGCAGTCATGATAATAACCACGTTATATATAGCCAAAATCAAGCCAAAATTTAGGGGACTTTCTTGATAATTGTGATGGCGTAAATTAAAGAAAATACTAATTAAAGTAATAGTGAGAAAAAACAGCAATGGGTAGGATAAGTGCCAATTATATTGATAATTTTGGCGAGCAATTCCCTTCGGTGTCACCTGAAATCCTTTGTCAAAGGGTTTCCAAAGAACATGGAGAACTGTTAGGGATGTAGGTACACAAATAATCATCGATAGTACCTCAGAAAAAACAATCGAGCGCGAGCGAGAATTTAACCAGTGATAAGTGGCTAACTGCAGCATCATGTAGGGGAAAAAGATATAGATTGTCTCATCGATGGTAATGTTCAAAGGTACTATATATCCAAAGGTATAAAGGAGAGGAATAAGTAGAGAAAATAAACGAGCTAAGGGAGAAAACCAAGATAATATTCCTTCTAAGTGTGCCAATCTTTGAGGGAGAGTTAATCCCGCAATTTTTAGGGGATTAGCTTTGATAAAAAAGGCCTGCAAAGTTCCCCTTGCCCAGCGCAATCTTTGCCGTAAATAAGCTGATAAACTTTCGGCAGATAAACCAGTGCTGAGTTTTTCATTTAAGTAAATAACTTCATAACCTTTGGCAGAAATAGCAATTCCAGTGAAATAGTCTTCACTAATAGATTCTATATTAAAATATCCCACTTCCTCTAATGCTTTTCTTCTGACAATAAAAGAAGTGCCAGCACAAACAGGACTACCCACCCCATCTTTAGCCGGTTCAATATGACGATAAAATAATTCTTCGTCGGGAGTAACGATATTTTCTAAACCTAAGTTATGGGCGATAGGATCAGCATTATAAAAGCTTTGGGGAGTTTGCACTAGGGCAATTTTAGGGTTTTGAAACCAGCCAACAGTTCTTTCTAGAAAATTCCGACAAGGGATAAAATCTGCGTCAAAAACTACCACTAATTCCCCTTGGGTTTGTCCGAGAGCATGGTTTAAATTACCTGCTTTAGCGTTTTTTATATCCTCACGAGTCAGATAATGACAATTTAATTTTTCTGCCAATTGATGAATTTCTGATCTCTGGGTATCATCGAGAATATAAATATTTTTATGAGGATAATTAAGGGCTTGACAACCGATAATAGTTCTTGTTAAGATAAAGGCTGGCTCATTATAGGTGGGAATCAGGATATCTACCGTGGGCAAATACTGTTGATTGATCACCGCTTGGCTATAAAAATCAGCTTCTTGGCTTCTATCTTTTGTGGTTAAGACTAAAACTAACTGAATCATGCTACTACTTAAAACTATCATCTCAATGCCTAAAAGTAGTAAACTAAAAAAGCCATTGAGAGGGGTGGAAAGATTTAAGGTGGCCAGAATTCTCCAAACTAGATAGCGCAGGGTGATAGCTAGAGTGATAGAAATAATGACTAATCTTGACCAAACTTGCGGACGCGGAGAAAAGAAAATGATTAACTGCGTAAGAATTAGCAGGATAACCGTGGGTAATAATAATTGATAGCTATGAGCAACCGTGGGAACTTTAATCCAAGCAAATGGATTAAAAAAATCTTCTACTAAGCCAAGGATTAATCGATAAATATTGTGTTCTGGCCAAGATAATGATAAACTGACCATCATTAGCCCGCCGATCACTGCTAACATAATTAAGATAACTGTAATTATCGCTAAAATCGACTTGAATACGGAGGAATACACTGGTTTTTGAGGGAACGGAAAAATCGACTCTTTGTTAGACATAAATCCCCTTCTGAGCAAATAAATCTAACTACATTTTACAATTCTTAACAAAAACCTGGGCATTGGGCAGCTTTCTCATACTTGGGAATGATACTAAATCGTTTTATGGGAAACCCTTGGAACGCATTTGCGGAGGTTCGTTCTACCTTGGAACGAGACAAATCGAACTTTAAAAACCCAGTTATGGATTGTTGCTCCCTACACCCTACCCCCCACACCCTGTCTCACTTTCAATCTGCTTGTCACCCCGTCAGGAACATAGTATACTTTGGTTAACCGTGAGGAAAAATTAATCTATGATAGCCGTCAAAATCGCCGTTGTTAGCGCTCTCGTTTTAGTTGTGGTCAAATTCGTCGCTTCTGTTCTAGGCAAAGGCAATATACCCCTACTTAATCAGGCTGTCACTGTGATTTTAAGCCTTTTTATCGGTTTTGAGTTGATTCAACTAGGACAAGCAGTGATTGAAAAGATTAATTAAGGGTAATCGGCTCTCTTGGATGGTGTGTGAGTTGCGATACAATCCAGCAAAGACAAGAGAGCCTGTTTACAGAACCGATCGATCGCTTTAGGTGGTGTACTCGGCGTTAATTTTGACGTAATCGTAACTAAGATCGCAACCCCAGGCCGTACCTGTTCCCGAACCGTTACCGATACAGATAGACATTAAAACGGTATCTTCTTGTAAATAAGCCCCGCTTGCTGCCGCTTTCAGGTAATTACTGGCACTAGCTCGATCGAACGCCAGAGGTTGGCCATTTTCCATCATCACGAAGTCGCCTAACTTGATTTGTAGGTCTTCTTGATGGAAGACAACCCCGGCCCGGCCCGCCGCCGCCGCAATTCGTCCCCAGTTGGGATCTCGACCGAAAACCGCCGATTTTACCAAGGAAGAACCGGCAATGGTGCGAGCGATCTGACGAGCGGACTGATCATCGGCCGCCCCCGAAACCCGCACTTCCATTAAACAGGTGGCCCCTTCGCCATCCCGGGCGATCGCTTTCGCCAAGTATTGACAAACTTCCGTTAACATGGCCTCTAACTTTTGGGCATCCCGGCCCATTTCTGTGATGGCTGTGGTGCGCGATTGACCGTTAGCCAAGGCGATCAGACTGTCATTGGTACTGGTGTCCCCATCCACCGTGATCTGATTAAAACTTTTATTGGCCGCCCGGCTTAACATATTTTGCCAGAGAACCGTCGATACTGCGGCATCACAGGTAATAAAGGAGAGCATCGTCGCCATATTCGGGTGAATCATCCCCGATCCCTTGGCAATTCCCCCAATTGTGACCGGACGACCCTCGATAGTGGTTTGCAAGGCGATCGATTTGGGGACTAGATCCGTGGTCATAATCGCCCGGGCGGTGCTTTCGCCACCATTTTCCGACAATAAACCCACTAAGGTCGGTAAAGCGGCGGTTAACGCATCCATGCGAATCCGTTGCCCGATGACTCCCGTAGAAGCCAGCAAAATTGCATCGGCGGGAATCCCTAAAACTTGGCTCAAGGCAGCGGCACTATCGAGGGCATCTTGCCACCCGGCTTCCCCCGTGGCGGCGTTTGCTTGGCCGGCATTACACAAAATCGCCCTGGCGCTGGCTTTAGTTTGTAGGCGTTGACGGCAATAATCGACGCAAGCGGCGCGCACTTGACTGGTGGTAAAAACTCCAGCGGCGATCGCTTCTGTTTCCGAGACAATTAGGGCTAAATCGGGCAAACCGGACGGTTTTAGCCCCGCGGCCATCCCTGCGGATTTAAATCCTTTTGGGGCCGTGATCCCCCCCTCTATTTCCTGCCAATCGGCCATTTTATCCCGTCTCCTACTCAAATTCGACACTCGATTTTGACTCTCCCCCGCTAACCGCTCGCGCGGTGTAGCGGGGGATTCTCGGTTCTTAGGCTTTTAACTAGATCGACCTGGTTTAACCCGGTCGATCCCCGTCAGATCGCCTCCGCGAGCGTTTTCTAACACGGTCAGTCCGACCGCATTTTTTCCTCGGTTCTCGATTACCTTCGCTGATGCCGT
>NZ_JADBTF010000318.1:0-2850 GCF_020246295.1 Microcystis sp. M090S1
CCTCTGCTCTTTCTTCTTCTTTAAGAGCTTTTTGTAAGTTTTTCTTTTCTTCTAAGTCTAGGAAATCTTTGGCTGGCATAAGTAGGATTTTTCTCAAGTTACTATTTCTATTTTAGGTGGTTTAAGTGCGTTTTAGCTTAGGGGTTAACGAGAAATCGATCGCTATGGCTTCGCGGATCATAATTTCTCGGATTTGTGCCTCACTGAGGCGGCCTAGCTCGATCTTCGACATTTTTAGGAAGATGCCAGTTTTAATCTCTGCGATCGATAGCAGCACGAGGATTGCTCCCGTTTCTTGCACTATTTCTAGCCAATACAGGAGTGAGGCAGCCCATCGGTGGGCATTATCGCAGATCAAAAGATAGCGATCGTTGATATTGTTCGCTATCTCTTGCTTGAGTGCGTCCCCCTTGAGGGGTTTTCCTTTCTCGTCGGTCGCGTCGATGTTCCACTGTTCGGCGATCGATTTCAGGGTAGCGGCCGTGCTGCCGCTATAGTTAGCCATTGCTATTTGGTAATCGCCGCCGATAACCCCTAGCAAAGTCTCGGCCAGGGTGGTCTTGCCGCTTCCAGCTTCGCCCACCACCAGTATTGATTTTCCCGCCTCGATCGCCGTGATCATTTCCCTAAGCTCTTGATCGTAGAGGCTTAGGCGGTTTTCATTTTCGCGATCAGGCTTAATGCGTACTTCTCGGGGTCGATTGACTTTGGGGCTACAGCTTCCTCCGTCGCCCGAACCTTCGATCGCAGGTCTTCTGGCAGTAGATCGGGATTATCTTTGTATTGAGCCGCTAGTATATTCTGAGCCATGAGCAACCCTGCCGCCTGCTCCTGAGCGACGCGGATCAGTTGATTGATTTGATTCCCTTCCTCTGCGGTGGTGTATTCGATCTTGGCGCTTGCAGACTCGATCGAGCCTGATTCTGATATTGCTAATTTTCCTGGTTTGGGGAAGTGGATCATCGATTTTCCCTGCTTAATCCACTCATGCAGATCATCGAGGATCTGAATTTCTGCCGAAAATAGAAAGCTTATTCCTTCACTTTGCCGAATGCTTATCTCTAGGAACTCTAGGCGCTTATAGGTCACGCTCTTGCCGATTCCGTACCTTTGGTTTAACTTCCCTATCAATTCCCCTTTCGATTCCGAGAGTAATTCTTTCGTATTTTCCATGACTTTTATCCCTATAATTTTTAAAACTACCCAAATATTTATTTTTCGGGTAGGGGTGAAATTCCTCGATTCAGAGGATGCAAGCGGCTGAGTCTGGTTTTGCCTTATGGAAAAATATCAGAGGCTTTCCTCTTGATTTCGGAATTTTGGTGATTTTAGTTTAATTTTTTTCCTCTTTGCTTTCCAGAAAATCTTTATACTCTCTTAAGACTTTCCGTGCCTTCGGTGAATTGATCGCCTCCAGAATTTCACTGATCGGCTTGCCTAGGCGATCGAGTTCTTGTATCTGCTCGATTTTTTCGGCGATCACATAGATCGATCGCTTCTTGCCTGCAAACTTTACTTGATAGGATATCTGCGGGTACTTTTTCCCATATTTCCCATGATTGGCGTAGGTGGTGATGAAAGTCCCCGATCCGCTTCCTCTTCGCCGTCGCGGGCGCTTGGGTATTGCTTCTAGATTCCCTTCGGACCCGGTCTTTGGGGCTATGGGAGTGAATCGTTCGCATTCCTTCGCGTTTTCTTCTGTAAAATATTTCGGGCTGGCTAGGCAGGTCAGCAAGATGCTTGAAATCCTTTCGCAGAAAGAGCATGATAGGCATTTGCTAGGGCTTAACTGCACTTCTTCTTTTACTCCGTTAAGCCCTAGCAAAGTTTTGTCAGTTTCCCCCTGCTGTAATTTGCTAGGGCTTAACTGCACTTCTTCTTTTACTCCGTTAAGCCCTAGCAAAGTTTTATCAGTTTCACTCTGTGGTGGTTTGCTAGGGCTTAACTGCACTTCTTCTTTTACTCCGTTAAGCCCTAGCAAAGTTTTGTCAGTTTCCCCCTGCTGTGGTTTGCTAGGGCTTAACGGCACTTCAAACAGGGTTCTTGATTCTGCTTTCTCTCTTAGAAGTATTCGTTTTCCCTTGCTTTGCTCCCATTTCTCTAACCAAGCAAGGGGATAGGGAAATTTAGTCGTCTCCTTGATGGGGATTTTTAAATGAATTTTTGTCCCATCTGGTTTTGTTGTTTCGATTGTGCGGCTTGCTGTGGCTTCTATATAGGTAAATTCCCACGTTAAGCCGCAAAAATTGAAAGAATGGGAATGATACCAGCTATTTTTATTCATTTATTCCCTCCTTTCCGCAATTTATTTGCGAAATCTGGGGCTATTTTCTCTAGGGATGCTCTTAATTCTTCTCTGGTGCAGCGTGTAAAGCTTTCTCCTGATTTAGCTCTTTGCCATGCAATCAATTCCCCTGGCCTCGATCGCATTCGGACCAAGGGTTCACCGTGTCGATCTAATGGCAATAATTCTGGGGGAATATCCTCTGTGATTTCTCCCCTGGCGTATTCATACCATTCCAAAAATTCCTTTGATAGCTGCTTTCTCGAATTTTCTTGTATTTGGGAGATTTGATAGAGGAATACTGCGTATTTACTCTTTATCGTTCCCGCAGTTTTTTTTATGTGATTTATCGCTCTTTCTGCTTGGCATTCCCCATATTTATCGATCGCTTCTTCGATTTTTTTATTGATTGGAATACCTAATTCGTTGACACTCCCCGCTCTAAAGAGACGGGGATTCTTGGTTCACAGAGATTACTTGCTTAGACAGAATTGCTTCTGAAAAAGTAGAGGTATTCTCTCCCCAAGCGTTTATTGGATCGAGCCCAAAGGTTCCGGTATGCCCTA